>CADBVL010000044.1 GCA_902798015.1 uncultured Bacteroidales bacterium | reverse complement strand
GAAGAGATGGCAGAGATATTCAGCGACATCCCCGGGGCACTCGCTAACACGCAGGAAATAGTCGATAAAATCGAGATATATGACATCGACCACGGCCCTATCATGCCGAAATTTGACATTCCGGCCTCGTTTGGCAAGGAGGAAGATTATCCCGACCGACTGGCTTTCGAGAGCGCCTATCTGCGTCACTTGACGATGGAAGGAGCCCTTGAACGCTATGGAAAAGAGCGACTTGAGAACGACGAGGTACTCAAAGAGCGTATCGAATTTGAGTTGAATACCATCATTTCAATGGGTTTCCCGGGGTATTTCCTAATCGTCATGGACTTCATCCGTGCAGCACGGGAAGAATTGGATGTTTCAGTAGGTCCAGGTCGTGGTTCCGCTGCCGGATCTGTTGTGGCTTACTGTTTGAAAATCACGGACTTGGACCCGTTAGAGTACGACCTCCTGTTCGAGCGTTTCTTGAATCCCGACCGTATATCCCTACCCGATATCGATACCGACTTCGAAGATTGCGGTCGCGGAAAAGTGCTGGACTATGTAAGCCGTAAATACGGCGAGACACACGTAGCGCACATCGTGACATACGGCAAGATGGCGACCAAGTCCGCGCTTGCTGACGTAGGACGTGTCCAGCAGATACCTCTGCCGCGTGTCAATGAACTAAAAGGGCTTATTCCAGATCGTGAATTTCCCGGAAACATCAAAGACGAAAAGGGCAAGTCGCCCAAGGTGAATCTCAAGAACTGCTATAAGTATATTGAGGAACTCAAACGCGAATATGAGCATGGGGATCCGAATACCCGCTCAATGCTTGAATACGCTGCGCGGCTGGAAGGAACTATCCGCCAAGTAGGCGTGCATGCCTGCGGTGTGATTATCGGCGCAGATGATTTAACGAATTTCGCTCCATTGTCCTCTGTCGAAGACAAGAACAGCAAGAAACGCGTGCTTGTTACCGAATACGACGGGCATGTGGTTGAGTCCGTAGGACTGATTAAGATGGACTTCCTAGGACTCATTACGTTAACGATTATCAAAGAGTGTCTCCGCAATATCAAGAAAGCCCGTGGCATTGATCTTGACATTGATCATATACCCATTGATGACGAGCTTACCTACAAACTGTTCCAAGAAGGTCGCACGGTAGCTGTATTCCAGTTCGAGTCCGCCGGTATGCAAAAATACCTGCGGGAACTTAAACCCACCGTCATCGGCGACCTCATCGCCATGAATGCCTTGTATCGTCCGGGACCAATGGATTATATCCCGCAGTTCATCAAACGCAAGCAGGGTATTGAACCTGTGACTTACGATATCCCCGTCATGGAGAAATACCTCAAGGATACCTACGGCGTCACGGTTTATCAAGAGCAAGTCATGCTTCTGAGTCGTCTATTAGCGAACTTCACCCGTGGCGAGAGCGACAAACTGCGTAAGGCGATGGGTAAGAAACAGATGGACGTGCTGGCATCGCTGCAAGACAAGTTCATGGAAGGCGGTAAAGCAAACGGGCATGACGTGAAGATTCTCACAAAGATATGGGAAGACTGGAAAAAATTCGCCTCCTATGCATTCAATAAGTCGCACGCCGCGTGTTACTCCTGGGTAGCATATCAAACGGGATATCTTAAAGCGCACTACCCTGCCGAATTCATGGCTGCGAACCTCACCGTCCATAAAGACGACATCAAAGAGGTAACCAAACTGATGGACGAGTGTAACGCACTGAAAGTGAGCGTGTTAGAACCCGATGTCAATGAATCCGAACTCTCCTTCACCGTAAACCAAAAAGGCGATATCCGTTTTGGTCTTGGTGGTATCAAAGGAGTCGGCGAAGGTGCAGCCGAAGCAATTATTACAGAACGCGAGAAGAACGGCAAATACAAAGATATTTTTGATTTCCTCGAGCGCGTCAACTTACAGAGTTGTAACCGCAAAACCATAGAGAATCTTGCGCAAGCAGGCGCTTTTGAGTGTTTTGACGATATATACCGCGAACAGTTCTTTGGCACCGATTCCAACGGCAATTCCGGTCTTGACTTGTTGATGAATTACGGTAATAAATGGCAGGCTGACAAAGAGAATAACGCCAACTCACTCTTCGGAGACTTGGATACAGCCATTGAAGTGAAACATCCTGATCTGCCGCAAGTACCGCGATGGGACACGATTGAACGACTGAACAAGGAGAAAGATCTTATCGGTATTTATCTCTCTGCACACCCGTTGGATGAGTATGCCTTTGAAGTGAAAGAGCTGTGTAACATCACCGCAAATGAACTGACGCTTTTTGAGAACTGGCGTAAACCGGACGTACGCAAGGACGCCGAAAACATGTTGCGTGCCGCAAAAGCGGAGCAACCGGAAGAGGCTATACTCCTACCCTCTGAATTCCTTGCCGCCCACAAGAATCAGGCATGCCTGCTCGGCGGCATCATCACCGAGGCAGAGCAACGCATCAGTCAAAAAGGCAACCCTTACGGGCGCTACACAATAGCTGATTATAGCGGCACGTACCAACTCGTGCTCTTCGGGAATGCGTACACCCAATTCGCACACCTTATGCTGAAAGACTTGTACGTACTTGTTACGGGTGTGATACAGCAAAAGAACGCCGGCCAGCGATGGTTCAAAGAGGCACAAGACGAAGAGGCTGAGTTCGAGTTTGTAGTGCAACGCGTCGATATGCTCAACGAGGTACAGAACCAACGTACGGAGGGCCTCAATATACGCTTATCGCTTGACACCATCACGCCGGAAATCATTGATGAACTTGTGGAACAGACGACCAATAATCCCGGACAAGTACGGCTGCATGTGACCGTTTATAACCCGATGAACCGGCAACATGTGGTTCTAACCAGTCGTTCACAATCCATTCATGTCACGCCGCATTTCTATCACTGGCTCTGCGAACAGCGTGCTGACGGGATATTGGATTTCTCGGTAAAAACGAAAGAATGAAAATAGGTATCTACGGAGGGAGTTTCAATCCCGTGCATTTCGGGCATGTGGGTTTGGCAAAATGGGTCATTGAGCATACAGATCTCGATGAACTATGGTTGCTTGTGAGCCCGAATAACCCGTTGAAACCGGCAGGAATACTGGCTCCTGAAGACGAGCGTTTGGAGGCTGTACGCGAAGCAATAAAGGCAATACCTGGTCTCAAAGCGAGTGATTTCGAGTTCTCTTTACCACGTCCTTCTTATACTGCTAACACCCTGCGGGCACTACAAAAGGCATATCCGGAACACGAGTTCACATTGGTTATAGGCGAAGACAACTTAGTTATCTTCACCCAATGGCGGGAATATGAATATATTTTGAAAAACTTCCGCATCTTTGTCTATCCAAGGAAATCAGCAATCAGCGATCAGAAATCAGAAATTAGAAATCAGAAATCAGAAATCAGAAATGCGGAAAATATCGTATTTTTGGATTCTGCTCCTTATTTCAATATCTCTTCCACGGAGCTGAGGGCTTCCAATCGCAAATGACTTCCTCTTAGAACTGGAAGTATATGAATTGGTTATAATGAAATTGTCCCAGATACAGGATCATCAGCACAACGGCTAAATAAAGGAGCCGTCGGAGCCATTGATTCGAGATTGTCTGCTGAATCGCAAAGTTATGCGTTGCTGCACGGTTCAGCCACTCTACTCCAAGCATAAAAACAATCGTGACAATAAGCGGGATATATTCCCATGAATGCAGTATAAAATGCGTTGTAACTGTATTTTGCCCCGCTATGCCGCACATATACCGCCATGCCTGTGTGATACTTTCTGCGCGGAAAAGGATCCATCCAAAGACTACAAGCACAAATGTACACACTATCTGCGGCAAATGACGCCAAGTGACGGGTTGATCGGTATAACGGCGATTCCGTCCTGATAGAATAAGCGGTAAAAAGAGGAATGCATGAAAGGCACCCCATGCCAAAAATGTCCAATTTGCGCCATGCCATAAACCGGAAACCAGAAAGATGACAAAGATGTTCCGAATAATCTTTGCCTTGTTTACTCTGCTTCCCCCTAACGGAATATAGACATAATCTCTGAACCAAGTGGTGAGAGAGATATGCCATCTACGCCAAAACTCAGCTATATCACGTGAGAAATAGGGGCTGTTGAAATTACGCATCAGATTGATTCCAAACAACTTAGCCGTTCCTATAGCGATATCCGAATAGCCGGAGAAGTCTCCGTAAATCTGAAACGTGAAGAGAACCGCTCCTAAGATTAGCACTCCGCTACTCTGCATGTCATACGTCTCCCAAATACGATTAACATAGATTGCACAGGTGTCTGCGATGACCATTTTTTTGAACAATCCCCATAGTATTTGGCGCAGTCCGTCCACCGCTTGTCCGTACTGAAATGTTCTATTTTTCAAGAACTGCGGCAAGAGGTTTGTGGCGCGTTCTATAGGGCCTGCCACCAATTGTGGGAAGAAGGCTATAAAGGCGAAGAAAGCCACGATATCATGCGTGGGTTCAACCTTTTTACGATAAACATCAATCGAATAACTGAGTGCCTGAAAAGTATAGAAGGAGATGCCAACAGGCAAAATGACTTTCAACAGCATATTATCCGTTGAAATCGAGAAGAGTCGTCCGAATTCCGTTACAAAGAAATCATAATACTTGAAGACAGCGAGAATACCGATATTGATGACTATATTCGCTGTGAGCCATAGTTTTGAAATTGATGATTTATGATTTAAGATTGATGATTTTATAAGCAGCCCGCTTCCCCAGGAACAAAGACTTGTGAAGGCAATAAGCAGCAGAAAACGCCAATCCCACCACCCGTAGAAGACGTAACTGGCAATGAGCACAAAAGCATTTTGCAGTTTCAGTTTGAAGGCATTGCCGATGTGCAGATAGCCGATAATCCAATAGATTGCAAAGACAATCGGCAGGAAAAGGGCATATTCTATCGAGTTGAAGAGCATCGTTTATTTCTTAAATTGCATCATTCTCCATTCTCCGTTTGATTGAATGGCCATGAGTGTCAGGCCATAGTTTTCTGCAGCCTCTTGCAAGACAGGGCAGTCATCGGCATAGAAGCCACTTAACCATAGTTCTCCGCCAGCACGCATATTCGCAGCATAGGATTCCATGTTTGCCAATAGAATATTACGGTGTATATTGGCGAGAATAAGGTCGAAAGAGCCTACCTCTGACTCCTCCCTAAAGGGGAGAGAACTTCCCAAGCGTACGTCTATTTCAACTCCATTGAGCGCTGCGTTTTCTTTTGCATTCTCTACACTCTTGTCATCAATATCCACCGCAATCACTTGTTTCGCCCCCAGGCGCTTTGCAAAAATGGACAACACACCGGTTCCGGTACCATGATCGAGCACATTTTTCCCCGATAGATCCGAAAGAAGTAAGGTGTTGATAATCATCGAGGTCGTCTCGTGGTGCCCGGCACCAAAAGCGCAATGCGGGATGATTTTTACACCTAATGGCAATTCCTGCATCGGATGTTCGGATTCCCAAACGGCATTCCAGTTTTCATCCGGACAAGCGTCCGAGCCGACTAAAGTCACGCCTTCGGTTTCAGCACATAAAGCTTCGATTTCTCCGGCTTTGTCCGCCCATATTTCCGAAGGGATATAATACTCGGCGTTGTCAATGGTATCGACTCCCAACTCACAGATTTGCTGGTTAAACACATCCGCCTGCCATTCCTCGGCAAAGTCCGTCTTTATATGTAACACATTATACTTCATACATCTCAAGTGCCTCTCCTACGAGGTAATTACTGCCGCCAATAAAGATTGCATCTTCGGGCTTTGCGTGTTGTTGTGCAAAGCGGATAGCGTCTTTGGGGTTCTCAATGGCTATGCCTTTTTTGTCCCATATCTCCAACATTTCAAGGGCAGTTCGTGCCCGATGGGTATTGGGCGTCGTAAAGATATAATGGAATCGTTTGTCGGAAGGCATCAATCGCATGACAACCTCAGTGTCTTTGTCGTTGACCATGCCAAAAACAATCCATATATGCGGGTTCTTCAACTCTTTGAGTTGACGCGCTACATATTGCAGTCCGTGACTATTATGTCCCGTGTCGCAGATAGTGAGTGGCTTGTCGCTCAAGGTCTCCCATCTTCCACGCAAACCTGTCAATTTACAAACGTGCGCAAAACCTTCGTAAATAGCCGAAGTCGGAATATGAAGAGAGGTATAGTTACGCAACACTTGCAGTGCCACATACGCTGTTTGTTGATTCTGCTCTTGGTAAATGCCCTTCAGTTCACATTCCGGCACTTCGCGCAGCCGACGAGAGCGCATATATCCGCACTGATCGGCGAACCATATACGACAGTCCGTGGTTTCTAATCCTTCACCTAATATATCGCACTCACGCGCACGATCGAGGAACACATTCATCGTCTGGGGATGGGTCTCCCCGATGACGCAAGGTACGTGCGGTTTCATGATGCCCGCTTTCTCCTTCGCTATCTTAGATAGCGTATTACCCAGAAATTCTGTGTGGTCCAATCCTATATTGGTGATCACAGAGAGAACGGGCGTTAGTACATTCGTGCTGTCCAAACGGCCGCCTAAGCCCACTTCTATTACCGCGACATCTACTTTCCGCTTCACGAAATATGCGAAGGCGAGCGCAGTCATCGTCTCGAAGAACGAAGGTTGCACTTCATCCAGAAAGTCTTTGTTCTGCCCGATGAAACCGGCTATTTCTTCCTCTTCTATGGGTTTTCCGTTGATACGGATACGTTCCGTCAGTTTTACCAGATGCGGACTGGTAAACAGTCCTACTCGCAATCCTGCAGCCTGCAAGGAAGCAGCTATGAGATGGGAGGTTGAACCTTTTCCGTTCGTACCGGCTACATGAATCGTGCGGAGTTGTTCCTGCGGGTTTCCCACGTGCGCCATCAATCGAAGCGTGTTCTCCAACCCGGGTTTATAAGCCGCTGCGCCCACCATGTGGAATGGCGGGCGAGCGTTATACAAGTAGTCTATGGCTTCGTTATAAGTCATTGTTCTCGTCGATGATGGCATCGAGTTGCTCGAAGGCATGGTTTAAGTCGTCGTTTACGACGATTCGGTCGAAATAGGGTTTGTAGGACAGTTCTTCCTCCGCTTTTGCAAGGCGTTTCTCTATCATCTCGAGGCTTGTATCTCCTCGGCCTTCCAGACGACGTCGTAACTCGTCAATAGAAGGCGGGCAGATAAAGATAGACACCGCTTTGTCGCCGAGTATGCGTTTGAGGTTCAATCCTCCCTTCACATCGACGTCAAAGAGCACCTGACGGCCAGCAGACTCGATGCGGTCGATCTCCTCTTTGAGCGTACCATAATACAAGCCTTCATAGACCTGCTCGTACTCGATGAAATCATTGTTTTCTATCCGTTTTTGGAATTCCTCCACGGAGATGAAATAATATTCCTTTCCATGTACTTCCTGTCCTCGCGGAGGGCGCGTAGTACAAGACACGGACAGTTCAAAGAGATTCGGGTGCATGGTAAGGAGATGCTTCACCATGGTAGATTTGCCGCTGCCTGAGGGCGCACAGAAAATGTATATCATAGGTTTATTGCCTAACGGCGTTTATTGTCTTCGACGTTTATTGCCTAACGGCGTTTAGTGTTTAGAGGACATTTAAGACTTGTTCTTTTATTTGCTCGAGGATGTCTTTCATCTTGACGACGATGATCTGCATCTCCGACTGGTTGGATTTGGAACCGAGGGTGTTGATCTCACGTCCCATCTCCTGGGCGATGAATCCGAGTTTCTTACCTACTCCACTTCCTTCGGCTTCCATAGTCTCACGGAAGTATTTGATGTGATTGGTCAGACGCACTTTTTCTTCGGTGATATCCAGTTTCTCGAGGTAATAGATCATCTCTTGTTCCAATCGGTTTCTATCCGTTTGAGCTTGTGTTTCGGCAGATAATTGCGCGAGGCTGGCCTCCAAACGCTCTTTGATTTTCGCCACGCGACCTTTCTCAAAGGGTTCCACTTGCGCCAACAGATCAGCGATTCCATCGAGTTTTTCCGTGAACATTGCCTGTAGTGCCGCTCCTTCTTGTGTGCGGAAGGCGATGAACGCATCGATGGCGTTGTTCAGCATTGTTTGGATGTCTTTCCACTCCTCGTCCGTCAAGTCAGAAGTGTCCTCTTGTTGCTTGAGTACATCCGGAAAACGAAGAATAGACGCCATCACTTCGGCGGGAACGGGTGTTCCAAAGTGCTCAGCGTATTGGCGCGCGTATTCTTTGGCTGCGGACCAGTTGATGGGAGAAAAGCCTGCTCCTTCCATTGAAGAAGGGGCGTTTTCTTCACAAATGCAGAGGTCCACTTTTCCTCGTTCAAGATGTTGCGAGATGAGAGTTCGGATATCGAGTTCATGCGCCCGTAAAGCAGGCGTCAAACGAACAGAGAGATCCATCGTCTTTGAATTGAGAGAACGTATCTCACAGATCAATTTGTGTGTCCGGAAAATTGTTTCGGCCTTTCCGTAGCCGGTCATAGATAGTATCATTTGCCTATACAAAATTTGCTGAATATATTCGATAGTACTTCGGCGTTGGTGATTTGTCCGGTCACTTCTCCAAGTGCGGAGAGGCAGTCCTGCAGATCCATCGAGAGCAGTTCGCCGGAAAGCCCTTGTTTCAAGCCATCCTGCACGCGAAGTATGGCTTCGTGAGCACGAGTGATTGCCTCGTAATGGCGGGCATTGGAGAGCATGACGGCGGAGGTTTGCATAGACTCTTTGGCTATGCGAACCAATTCGCGTTTAAGGGGTTCAATATCGCCATTTTTAGCGGAGATGGAAAGCCTATTTCCGTGGGTTTCTCCCTGAAGGGAGACACCGTCAAGGAGGTCGCATTTATTGAGCACTTCGATGATTGTTCCGGTTATCCCATCCAACTCCTTTCCGCTCGGGGACATGGAATGGTTCGGCTCATTCACATGAATAATAATCTGTGCTTGTTCCGCGGCCTTGCGGCTACGCTCAATTCCCATGTTCTCCAAGGTGTCATTGGTCTCGCGCAGGCCGGCAGTGTCGATGAGACGGAAAAGGATGCCGTCCAACACAAGTGTATCTTCTATGGTGTCGCGCGTGGTACCTTGTATATCGCTTACGATGGCGCGCTGCTCGCCCAACAGGGCATTGAGAAGCGTTGATTTTCCAACATTGGGTGCGCCGATGATGGCGACAGGAATACCATTACGGATGGCGTTGCCCGTACGGAAAGAAGCAAGGAGGACTGCCAGTTTTTTCTCGATTTCATCGGCTAACTGCGTCAGTTCCGAACGATCAGCGAACTCGAGTTCTTCATGGTCAGCGAAGTCCAGTTCGAGTTCAATGAGGGATGTGAAATGCAGGAGTCTTTCGCGGAGCGAGGCGAGTTCGTTAGAGACAGAGCCGCGCAACTGACTCAATGCGAGATCTTTCTCCGCCTTGGATTGGGCTGCAATCAGGTCAGCGACAGCTTCTGATTGGGCGAGATCCATCTTGCCGTTCAGGAAGGCGCGACGCGTGAACTCACCGGGTTCAGCGGCTTTGCAGCCTGCGTCTATGAGCCAGCGGAGCAGTTCCTGCTGGATGAAGAGACTGCCATGACACGCGATCTCAACCGTATCTTCGCCCGTGAAGGAATGCGGTGCACGGAAAACAGAGCAAAGGACTTCGTCCAAGATCTCTTTTTCCCGTTGAATCCGGCCGAAATGAATGGTATTGGCGGCTGCTTCACGCAAGGGCACACGTCCAACGAAGAGGCTATCCACAATGGGGATAGCTTGCTCGCCAGAGACACGGATAATGGCAATTCCTCCCGCGCCGTAGGCCGTTGATATCGCACAAATCGTTGCCATAAGACCTTTGCGGCTGCAAAGGTACAACTTTTTTGCGAATTATGCAAATAATTTGCATTTTTGTCTTTTCATTGGGACAATTTTTTCACTTTTATTTGCGTATATGAAAATTTATTTGTAATTTTGCAGCGCAAAATCGATTTGCCGTCAGCTGCCCAAGACGTAAAATAGGGTGACATAGAAATTTAGCGTTTGCTATTTATTGAGTGTCCCAGAATGTAGGAAGTTCGAGAGATACACCATAAATAAGTCAGCAAGCGTCCATGTTAAGCATGGGCGTGACTTATCGGTGTATGGGCAATTCCTACAGCCTTGGGACAGATAAGGAACGTCCATTTTTTTTGTTTAACTCAAATAAAATCAAAGCATTATGAAAAAACATTTTATTTTAGCGGCTATTATGATGGCCGGAATGATGATGGTTTCTTGTAATAATTCAGGAAACGGAAATGAACCCGATCCAAGTGGTAAAGTCTCTTTCCCGGAACTCGCGCTTTCGTTGAAAGACGCAAAAGTAGAAACCGCCAAACAGGAACTGAAGAACAGAGGTTATATAGAGTACGAAGTAGACAACCATGACGAGGAAAACGCAACTGTATATAGATATGCATATCCTGCTACTTTCTTTGACGACCTTAATGAAATTCTGACCAAAGAGTGGATTTTGTTTGGTTTTATGGATTATAATAATTCCGGTAAAGTCCGGGCGATTAGTGGAGAACAACATTTTCTTTCGGCATATAGCGCTTTCAATACATACAAAGAATGGATGGGTATTTTGGAGAAGCAAATCGCCAAGCCTTCTACACGTATAGTTGATGTAATGGATGGCAATTACAATCTGCTCGTCAGGTATAGAGAAGGCACCTTATTTGAGAAGTATAAGGCATCGAAACTGAAAGAAATAGAGGAACAATATGCGCAAGGAACTCTAAGCAAGGAGGAATACGAAAAGAAAAAGGCCGGGCTCAATGTTACTAAGGCTGATTTGGATGCAACGATTGCAACGCTTTCAGTATTAAAAGGGGAGTTTTTTATTGATGAGTATTATACCGAATTAACAGACGAAAGTACTTATAAGGGGATAGGTACCCAGAGTTTTTTTGATAATAGAGAATCCACCTTTATAATGCCGGATATAACAAAGACGCCTATTCCAGAAAATTCTGTTGTTACGTTTGCTGTCACTAACAGCGAAGGTGAGGAAATAAAACAATTTGTAGATATATGTTTGTCTGAAGTAGAATAATCAGGCGTAAAACATCATTATAGTAACAAGCGGCGGCAGAGATGTCGCCGCTGTTCGTTGGATGACATCCAACACAACAGACATAGAGGTTACCGACATGAGATGTCGGGAAAATTGACGGAGACATATTAGCCGAAGGGGCGTTCTTTGCGGAGGACGGCGCGGATGAAGTTGTCTAGGCGGGCATAGATGAGGTAATTACCGTCCTTGTCTTTGGGCGCAATAGGGTGATCCGCTTCGCGGAGGAACGGGACCTGGAGCGCGTCAATGAACTCCTTCGCAAACTGGGAGGCTGCACCGAACTGCGACATATTCGCCCGCTCGCGGATGAGGGCTGGGCTGGTCTTGAAATTGCGGGGGTTGGGAACATATGCCTCCAGACGTCCGACCTTGGTGACATTGCCGTCATAATCGCGGAATATCTTGCGACGCTCCACTATACCGTCTTTCGAATGTGCTCCTGGCATCTCTTCTATGCCCGCTGAGTGTTTGATTCTTGCCATTGTATCTTCAATTTATCCGTTATTTACCAGGTGATTAGCAGCATGCGAGCACGAAAATCTCGCACTTATCACGCACTTATCACGTACTTATCACGTACTTATCACGCACTAATTTAGTGCAAAATTACTACAATTTTTCGGTTTTTGCAAGAGAAATCGCAGGATTTTTCGTATGTTTTATCCTATATTATATATAAAATATATAATATACTTTTTGAAGGTGATTTTGGCTGAAAAACACGAACGAGAAAAAATCAAATAAATTTGCACATGTCAAAAAATAGTCGTACCTTCGGACTCCGCCTTGGCTTTGCCAATTCCCCCGAAATTAGTTCTTAGCCGCAAGGGCACGATTATCTCGCACTTTCGTGCAAACACAATCTTTTTAGCAAACAAAATCACGCTTAAGCGAGCTTAGACTACTTTTTTTGCTAAAAATCTTGCAAATTTGAAAAATTTGTAGTAATTTTGCGGCCGATTTTATTTTGGCGTATTGTGTACATATATGTACGCGGGCGCTGTACAATGAGGATTAGATTCGGACATATTACCCTGCTTCTTCTGCTCTGCTCCATGGCGGTGTGGGGACAGAAGTTGACGCCTACGCAGAACACTGCGGGAGGCAAATTAGGCGGGTTGATGTCCGGTGCGATGGGCAGTTCCGCTCCGCAAGATCATCACGGGCATGACCATGAGGATGAAACCACGTACACTCCCCGCGACAGCGCAGAACGCGTACAGGACAGTATCCGCTGGTCGCAAGTGCGGACAAAGAAAGATTTTGAGGCGCCCGTTCGCTATCAAGCCAATGACTCGATGGTGATGACACAAGGCGGTAATGCGTTCCTGCACGGAAAAGGAGAGTTGCGCTATCAGTCGATGGACTTGACGTCCGACTACATCCGCATGAATATCGACAGCAGTCAGATTTATGCGCGGGGCGTTTATGACAGTCTGAACTACGAATGGACGGGCAAGCCTGTTTTTGATGACGGCAAGGACAAATACGAGACCAACGAGATCACATATAACATCAAGACACAGAAAGGCTATATCCGTCATGCCGTGACCGCACAAGGCGAGGGGTATATCATCTCCGACAAGACGAAGAAACTGAGTAACAACGAGATGATGATGGCCGGAGGCCAATATACAACGTGTGACGACCATGAACACCCGCATTTCTACCTGAAGATGACGAAAGCGAAGGTGAAACCCGGTCATTATATCGCGACAGGACCTGCGTACATGGTAGTAGGTGATGTGCCGTTACCGCTGGCTATTCCGTTTGGTTTCTTCCCCTTTACGAACAAATACTCGAGCGGTCTGATCATGCCGAATTTCGGAGATGACTACCGTCGCGGTCTATATGTCAACGGTCTCGGTTACTATTTCGCTATCTGCGACTACCTTGACCTGGAATTGACCGGCGATATCTATACGCGTGGTACATGGGCCATCCGCGGTAACATGAAGTATATATGGCGTTACCATTTCTCGGGTAATCTGAATATCAGTTACCGCAACGACGTGACGAGTGAAGCGGGTTTGCCGGATTATCAGGCCAATCGCAACTTCCAGGTTCAATGGACCCACTCGCAAGATGCCAAATTCAATCCCTACTCCACCTTCTCTGCGAGCGTCAACTTCTCGACAAGCGGTTACAGCCGCAGTAACATCAACAGTTATTACAACCCGGAGTTGTTAGCGGAGAACACCAAAAGCAGTAGTATCAGTTATACACAGCGTTTCCCGGATAGTCCATGGAGCCTGAGCATGAGCGTCAGTTTGACACAACGCACGAGGGACTCAACAATATCGCTCACAGCACCTCAGTTGACGGTGAACATGAGCAGTGTGTATCCGTTCAAGGAATGGCGCCAGGCCACGCTGAAACGCAAAGGTCTCGTGGGAGCAGGCAAAGAGAAATGGTACGAGAAGATCAAAATGAGTTATTCGATGGACGGCCGCATATCAGCCAATGATCTTAAGGAGAAATATTTTATCCATTCGAACTTCCTCAGAGACTGGCAAGTGGGAATGCGTCATACCTTACCTATCAATGCCAGTTTCATGCTCTTCAAATACCTCAATATCACTCCGAACATCAACATGACGGATCGTATGTATTTCCAACGCGTGGACCGCAACTGGAATGCGATGGAGAATAAGTTGCAGATGGATACGACCACCGGTTTCTTTAACGTGTTCGACTTCAATGTAGGCCTTTCGATGAGTACGAAGATATACGGTTTCTACACGCCGCTAAAGAAGTTGTTCCCTCATAGCAAGGTGGAGAAATTCCGTCATATCATCACGCCTCGCGTGAGCGTTTCGTACCATCCTGACTTCAGCGCACCGGGTTGGGGATACTACGGGCGCTACGAGCAACCGGTAGTCTCCGGCGCGGACACCACTTATATAGAACAAGTCTATTCGCGTTTCCCTGTTGGAGACCGATTATACGGTAATGCACCCCGAGGCACCTCCGCGACGATGAGTTTCGGCGTGGCGAACAACTTGGAGATGAAAGTCGTCAACAAAGAGGACACGACAGGCGAGAACCCGTTCAAGGTGGTGAGTCTGATAGATAACTTCAGCATCGACGGAGGTTATAACTTCGCCGCGGACTCCATGAACTGGAGTTTGTTCCAAGTCAACCTTCGTCTGAAGTTCCCGAAGTTGAACAACTACAGTCTCAACCTCTCCACGGCGCTTGACCCGTACATGTACCAATTGAACGCGGCAGGTGTGCCGGTACGAACCAATAAGCAATACTGGCATAACGGCCGTTTCCCACACTGGAGTGGATTAAGATGGAGTTTCAATTATACCATCAGTAACCAGACAATCAAGAAATGGAAAGAGGCCATCGAGAAAAGGCAAGGCAAGCGTTCTGAGTTCCGACAGTTCCGGCGGTGATGCTGACCTCTCGGCGATAGAACGTAATGGCGACGGCACGGACAAGAACGCAAAAGTGAACAACAAGAAAGACGAGAAAGTGGATGACGGTTATGTATGGACGGATTTCCCGTGGAGTATAACTCTGAACTACTCTCTGGCCTATACCTCCGGAAATGTCTTCGACTACGAGAAGATGTACTATAAGATGGTCTTCACGAACAACCTGAGTCTGAGCGGCACGCTGGGCCTGGGCAAAGGATGGAAAGTGAGTGCGTCAATGAGTTACGACTTCGACCATATGCGCGTGTCAAGTTGTATCATCAATATCAGTCGTGACCTGCACTGCTGGAACATGTCCGCGAGCATCAACCCCATCGGACCTTACAAGAGTTACACGTTCCATATCGGAGTGAACGCTTCGATATTGAGCGATTTGAAATATGACAAGAACAGCAACCAAAGCACCAACGGACGCGTAGATTGGTGGTAGGGGAAAGGTTTGTACCCTTTTCGGAGTACCGGCGAGCGTTCGAGTATATACCCTTCGGAGTACCGGCCCCATGCCTACGAGTTTTGGGGTACCCATTCCCCAAAACAGGCCTCCTCAGGGTAATACTCTCACTAATAAAAACAATACTTGCCTCCGGGAGAATATCATGCTGCGCTGAGAATTGAACGGGTGAATGGATGAACAGGCTCGCGCAATAATGCGCGAGAAGAGAAAGACGAGGAGAGAAAGACGAGAAGAGAAAGATTAGAAAGACAAGAAAGAATAATAAAAATACAAAAGATATGAAAATTGAAAATTTGAAAGTAGTGAAAGCCACGTATGCGTTGTATATCAACGGCGAGGGTGGAAAAGAAGAATTGATGGAGCAAGCAACCGAAGAGGCTCCGTTAGTATGGTGTCAAGGTGAAGGCATGATGCTTCCGGCCTTTGAGGCACAGATGGTCGGCAAAGAGGCCGGCGATTCATTCGATTTCGTGCTCAAAGCGGCAGATGCCTACGGCGAATATTTCCAGGAAGGCCTGCAAGAGTTGCCGAAAACGATGTTCTTCAACGGAGACGGCGAGTTCGACGAGGAACGTGTGTATGTCGGGGCTATCGTGCCGATGAATACCGTTGATGGACAGATTGTAAAGGCCCAAGTATGCGAGGTTACAGACAAGAGCGTAACTATCGACCTGAACCATCCTTACGCCGGAGAGGACCTGCATTTCACAGGAAAGATACTGGATATCCGCGATGTGACGGAAGGCGAACTGAAAGCGATAAGGAATCCGCGGCGCGGTTGCGGCGGTTGCCACGGTCACTGCGGTCAAGACTCCTGCGAGGACTGCGGAAAGGACTGCGGCAAGTGCGAGTAGCTCGGAATGCTGCTCTTTCGGAGTAACTCGCCACCAGCTCGACGACTCTCGCGCCCCCAACCCGCTCGAGACGCCTCCGAGAAGAGCACATTCCTCGTAAAAATAAAGAATAAAAACAAACAAAATTAACTATGGCAAATATTGTAGCGATAGTGGGTCGTCCCAATGTTGGGAAATCGACCTTGTTTAACCGCCTGACGGGTACCCGCAGGGCGATAGTGAATAATACGGCAGGCACGACGCGTGACCGTCAGTACGGCAAAGCCGAATGGTGCGGTCGCGAGTTCTCAGTGATCGACACCGGCGGCTGGGTAGTGAATAGTGACGACACCTTCGAGAGCGAGATTAACCGTCAAGTGGACCTTGCTATCCGCGAAGCGGATGTCGTGTTATTAGTAGTGGATGTCAACGAAGGTGTGACACAGTTCGACACCGAAGTAGCTCATCTGTTGAGGCAAGCCAAGAAGCCGACCATTCTGGCAGTCAACAAAGTGGACACCTTCGAGAACCAATATGGTGCAGCGGAATTTTACAAGCTCGGTTTGGGCGAACCCTTTATCGTCTCGGCAGAAAACGGTTTAGGTACCGGCGACCTATTGGACGAAGTAGTAGTATGGGTAATATCCTTTGTATTTTGGGAAAAGTTCGTAAGCAAAGCCCGAACGATCGCTCATGTATTGTTGCGTTGCCTGAAGGAAAGCTTGCAGCTGTGGCTGACGATAGTTGATCGCCGGTACGACCCGCGACAGTATCTACACACGGTACAACAAGTTCGGCAAAGATTTCTACTTAGTCGATACCGCCGGTATCCGCAAGAAAGCGAAAGTGACGGAGGACTTGGAGTACTACTCTGTTGTACGCTCCATCCGTGCCATCGAGAACAGCGATGTATGTATATTGATGATTGATGCCACGCGGGGTATCGAAGCACAAGACCTTAACATCTACTCGCTGATACAGAAAAACAAGAAGGGTATAGTGGTCTGCGTGAACAAGTGGGATTTGGTGGAAAACAAGACGAATCAGGATATTAAGGCGTTTGAAAGTGCCATTCGCGAGCGTTTGGCGCCATTTACAGACTTCCCGATTATCTTCACGAGTGCTGTCACCAAACAGCGTATTTTCAAGGTAGTGGAGACGGCGCTGCATGTCTATGAGAACAAGAACAAGAAAGTTCCGACAGCGCAGCTGAATGACAAGTTCCTGCCGCTGATTGAGAACTATCCCCCACCAGCTTGGAAAGGCAAATATATCAAGATCAAGTACTGCACGCAGTTGCCGAACACGCAGATTCCGACGTTTGTGTTCTTCGCGAACCTTCCGCAATACGTCAAAGAACCGTACAGACGATTCTTAGAGAACAAATTGCGTGAGTGGTGGGATTTCGAAGGAACGCCGGTACAATTGTTCATTCGAGCCAAATAAACATTTTTTAAGAAAAAGTGTACTATTTGCATTTTTATTTGCATATATGCAAAAAAAAGCGTAAATTTGCGCCCGATTTTTGCGCATGAAGATAATTGGCTTTATATATCGGGATGGCAGCAGTGAAATGGTTCTAAAAGGGGACTCCTGTCTGCTGAACGGTCGCAAGCCGCTCTTCATGCCGGACCAAACGAAAGAATTGGGTGTGACGGAGTGCATGATTATGCGCGTGAGCCGTTTGGGCAAAGAGATTGCTCCCAAGTTCGCAAATCGTTATTACGATGCCGTAGCTCCCGGCGCAGACTTCATAGCGATGGATCTTGCACGTGAGGCACAATCGGCAGGCAGACCCTGGACGGAAGCATTGGCGTTCGACTATTCGCTGGCCATTGGAGAATATGAGCCTACCCCCACCTCCTCCTTAAAGGGAAGGGAATATTTAGAGAAAGAACTCTTACTCTCTCCGGAAGAGGCGGTAGCAAGAGCGAGCAAAGTAATGACAATACGTCAAGGAGACTTGATTTATATTCAGTACCGTCAAGCTCCGAGGCCGGTAAGCAAAGAAGAAATCATCCGCATAGAGATTAACGGAGAAGAGAAATTATATTGCAAAATCAAATGAGAAAGATTCTATCGATAGTGCTATTCATGGCGATGTGCCTTCCGCTGATGGCGGGTATTCACTCCTATACCGAAGAGTCTGTTCTGGCGAACGGGCATTGGGTGAAGATCCGCGTAAGCGAGAGCGGCGTATGTCGCATGACATTCAGTCAGCTGCGCAGCGCCGGCATCGAGCCTACACAACTACGCGTATATGGATACGGCGGCGCGATGCTAGCACAAGATTTCACGAAGACGAAGATAGATGATTTACCTCAGGTTCCGGTATATGTGGGCGCGGACTATGTGCTTTTCTGGGTACAGGGTCCGGTTCGTTGGTCATACAACGGCTCACGCTTCACGCATACCCGTAATCCTTATTCCAACTATGGATATTATCTACTGAGCGATGATGCCGGTGAGTTATTGGCACCTGTTACAGAGGATCCGATAGAAGGCGAGGCTACAGATATCTATCAATATCCGAACTATCAGTTACATGAAAAAGACTCGTTGAACCTGATTGACCGTAGCGGTATATCGGGTGGCGGTCGTGAATTCTACGGCGAGCAATTCAATGCGAACCAAAAGCGCACGTTTTCTTTCACTACTCCGAATGCCATTGCAGGCGAGACAAGTCGCGCGTTTATCGATGTAGCCGGTTATTCAAAAATCAATTCCACGTTCCGCTGCACCTTCAATGGTAATACAGGGACTATTTCTATCGCACCTTACAAGGATTTCTACACGATGGCCTGCACGGGTTCACTGAGCATGATTGCCACTACGAGCGCGGAAAAGCAACAGGTGCAACTGACTTTCTCCAACAGTACCGCGGGTGCTTTGGGTTGGTTAAACTATATCGAGATGACCACTCCGACGGAATTAAAGATGCGCGGCAGTTGGATGCCGGTACGTACGAACAGCAACTACCGCTCTTATACGCCGGTGCGTTTCCATCTGAATGATGCTAGTACCGCGACGCAGATATGGGATATCACGGACCTGGCGCACATACAACGTATGCCGACAACGATGGTGAACGATACCGTTCTATGGGTGGGTTCCCAAGCAGACGGCATTCGCGAGTACGTAGCAGTCAATCCGCAAGGCGATTCATGGGTGAGTGCACAAATAGTAGGCAATGTAGCGAACCAGAACCTCCATGCACTGAAGAATATCGACTATGTCATTATCTGTCCTGAGGGTTATGAATCCATATCGACAGACTTGGCGAAAGCACATGAGCAGAAACAAGGTATCACATGGGCGGTTGTTACCGACCAACAGGTATATAACGAGTTTTCATCGGGCACACCGGATGCTACGGCATACCGCTGGTTAATGAAGATGCTGTACGACCGTGCAGACGGTAACGGCATCGCCAAGCCGCGATGGTTGTTGCTAATGGGTCACGGTACATTCGACAACCGTAAGTTACTTCCCAACTCCGGTACTTCGTTATTGCTGACCTACGAAGCAAAGAACTCCGTGAACGAGGTGAATGCATACGCAACGGATGACTATTTCGGTTTTCTCGACGATAATGAAGGAGAGAATGACAATACCGGAATGATGGAGATTGGTGTTGGTCGTCTGCCTGTAAACAACACCACAGAGGCTCGCGAAGTAGTAGATAAGTTGATTCGCTACATGAGTAACGATCAGACAGGCAAATGGAAAAGCCAACTGATGTATCTGGCAGATGACGGTGAAGGCGGTACGCACACGGAGACATCCGAAATTAGCGCAGAGATGATTCGTCTCGCCAATCCGGATTTCATTATTCATAAGATATTCCTGGATGCGTATCCGCAGGAAGTGAATGCTAACGGTGAGAGTTATCCGTTAGCAAAGAACCGCGTAGAGAACCTGCTGAAGAACGGAGTGCTCTTCTTCGACTATTCCGGTCATGGCGGATATAATTCCATTACCAATGAGTCGATTTTGAATCTCAAAGATATTGAGAACATGCGTAATGCGAATTTGGGTTTCTGGTTATTCGCGACCTGTAACTTCGCGCAGTTTGACTCCGGTCGTCGCTGTGCAGCAGAGGTAGCCGTATTGAATCCCAACGGAGGAGCAGTCGGTATATTAGCCGCAACGCGTACCGTCTATGCTTCGCAGAACAATGAGATCAACCGGGCTGTGTGTGCCCAACTCTTCAAACACACTACTCCATTCCATTACGATGCTACGCTCGGCGAGGCTATCGCAGCCGGTAAGAATGCCCGCGCAGCAAAAAGCGAGATGAACCGCCTGCCGTACGTGCTATTAGGCGATCCGGCTATCCGGCTGAACTACCCCACGGACTATCAAATAAAGACGAATACAACTATCGACACTCTTAATGCGCTGAGTGTGCAACATGTAAAGGGAAGTATTATTGATGAGGATCAGTCGGTAGTGGAAGATTTTAACGGCGAGGTAGATATCGCGGTGTACGACAAGATTCAAAATATCCCGACACGTGACAACGATCAAGCCGGAGGTGATCCGAGAGTAGTGTCCTACAAAGACTATCCGAACATGCTCTTCTCCGGTTCCACTGCAGTCAAAGACGGACAATTTGAGTACACTTTTATGGTGCCCAAAGATATCCGCTATAACTACGGCAACGGACGCATTGTTTATTATGCCCGGACGCAAGATGAGGCAGAGACCGTAGAGGCGGTAGGTCATTACGAAGACCTCGTCATCGGCGGAACGAGTTCATATCTGGTACAGGACACGATTGGTCCGGAGATGCATATCTACCTAAACACCCCTGTCTTCAAGGACGGCGACAAGACCTATGAGACGCCACGGTTCTTTGCCGATCTTTATGATGAAAACGGCATTAACACTGCGGGGGCAGGTATCGGTCATGACCTGATGATGATCATTGATGACGATGCAAAGAAGACCTACGTGCTCAACGAGTATTTCACAGCAGCCAATAACAGTTATCAGGCAGGACAAGTAAGTTACCTGATGGAAACCTTGCCGAATGGCCCGCATAGTTTGATGTTCCGCGCATGGGATTTGCTGAACAACAGTACCACGCAAACACTCAACTTCATTGTAGAAGCCGGATTAGATCCGTCTATTTACTCCATCACCACCTACCCCAACCCGGTACAAGCAGCCGGTGTGATCAACCTCGTAGTGAACTACGACCAACCGGACGAGTTACTGCAGACGGAGCTCTACCTGTATAACACAAGCGGCCAAATGCTATGGAGCCACACCCAACAAAACCCTGACCGCGTTTTGATAAATATGGCAGAATTAGGACTGACGCCCGGCGTGTATGTCTATAGCGTACGTATCAAATCCGCAAGCAGCGGATACAGCGTTTCGTCCGGAAAAATCATCGTAACGAAATAATGAATGATGAATGTATAATGAATTAGTGAATGAGTAAGCCTATGAAGCAAATCGCTGAATAATCCTTCTCCGGGCTACCGGAACAAACAGAAATATAAACAAAACAACTTAATAACACAAATGAAAAAAGTAATTCTTTCAATCGCAGCCTTGGTTTGCGCCATGACGATGAGTGCCCAGACTGCAGATGACACAATGAACCCGTTGATTACAGCGATGCCGTCTTTGTCCATCGCTCCGGATGCACGTGCAGCAGGACAAGGTGATGTCGGTGTGTCGACGGAAGCTGATTTTAATGCGCAGTACTGGAACCCTGCCAAGTACGCGTACATGTATTCGAAGGGTGGTATCACCGCTAACTATACGCCTTGGTTGCGTAAATTGGTAGGTGACATCGACCTCGCTTACCTTGCAGGATTCTATAACTTTGGCGACCTCGGCGGTGGTATCGGTGCGAGCTTCACGTATTTCTCGATGGGTGACGTAGCATTGACGGATCCCAGCGGACAAGTGATTCAGAATGTACGTCCGAACGAGTGGTCTCTGGACTTGAGTTATTTCCGTAAGTTACATGAGTATGTGTCGATGTCTGTTGCTATCCGCGTGCTCTACTCCGACCTCAACAACGGTGTGAATGCGCAGAGCAGTTCTATCGACTTGCATCCGGCTGTAACAGCAGCCGCAGACATTGCGCTGTACTATCGTCAGCCGATTGAGTTACCGATGGGTACGAGCCATTTCAATTTAGGTTTCAGTCTGAAGAACTTAGGCGGTAAAATGGCTTATGCAGACGACCGTAGCAACTTCATCCCTGCCAGCATGAACTTGGGTATCAGTTATGAGTTGCCGTGCGACAAGTATAACTTCCTGACTTTCACCATCGAGACCAATAAGATGTTGGTTCCGAGCCGTTATTCCCGCATGACGACCAAAGAGACGGCCGCAAAACCGGAACTATGGAACGATGACGGCACTCCGAAAGATCCGACGAATGCAGAGACATGGAGGATGAGCGAAGGTGCTTACTCGAACATCTCTTCAGCTCGTGGTTGGTTCATGTCGTTTGCAGACGCTCCAGGCGGTTCATCTGAAGAGTTCAAGGAGGTTCGTTGGGGTGCAGGTATCGAGTATAGCTACAACAAGCAGTTCTTTGCCCGTGCCGGTTACAGTTACGAGAACTACTACAAAGGTAACCGTAACTATCTCACCTTTGGTGCCGGTTTCCACCTCTCTATCGTAACACTTGATGTCTCCTACTGCGTAGGTTTGGCTTCCACCAACCCGCTGGATCAGACGATGCGTTTCACGCTGGGCTTCGACCTCGCAGGCATCAAGGATCTTGTGGATAACAGAAAGAAAAAATAATATCCATGCGCATTGGTTTTGGATATGACGTCCATCAATTTTCCCCTGACCGCAAATTGTGGTTAGGGGGAATTGAGGTGCCGTGTGAGCGCGGATTACTTGGTCATTCCGATGCCGATGTTGTTATTCATGCGCTTTGCGACGCCCTGCTTGGTGCGGCTGCTATGCGGGATATAGGCTATCATTTCCCGGACACCAAAGGCAACGAATACGAAGGTATCGACTCCAAGATTCTTCTTCGCCGTGTGATGAATATGCTCCGCGAAGCGGGCTACGAATTAGGGAACTGCGATATCACTATCTGTGCGCAGACCCCGAAACTCAATCCTTATATTGATGCCATGCAGTCTTGTCTGGCAGAAGTAATGGGTGTACAACCCAATCAAATAAGCCTCAAAGCGACGACTACCGAGCATCTCGGGTTTGTGGGACGCGAAGAAGGCATCGCGGCATACGCGGTAGCTTTATTAGAAAGTACTAAGTAAAAACATGCGTAAAGGCTTTCTATATATATTCCTTATTCTCTCTCTATCTACGTACGCCGAGACCAATGCAATCAAGCAATTTCTCTCGGACTTTACCTCACTAGGAGGAAATATAACGTTGCTCGAAGAATACAACGACAAGTATGTTCGCTCCCAACTCAACGATAGTTGTACGATAGAATTGTACTACTGCGGAGAACGTGAGTGCGATGCAATTTTTGTTGTGCTAACAGTATGTGCGCCACAATGTTCTTCTATCGCGCGCGTGTATAATAAATTAGGAGAGTACCTCTTCCAATACGAACCGACCGTACAATCTATTTTTCCTTTGGCTACCATTGATAAAGAGACCGGTCGTATTACATGGATAGACAACGATACATGGAATTACCAATCTACCTTGTAGGTTATATGGGTGCCGGCAAGACAACAGCCGGCCGTTTGCTGGCTGACAAACTCGGTTGGCGTTTTGTGGATCTGGACGATGCATTCGAACAGATTCATGGATATAGTACGGCGGAATATATCCGCCGATTCGGGTTGGAGGAGTTCCGGAAGAAAGAAAAATATGTAGTTGAAGACCTTGCGGACCAGATTCCGTTCGAGCATATTATCTATGCTACCGGCGGCGGCTATCCGTGTTGGGAAGACAATATGGAGTGTCTGCGCGAGTTAGGCACAAGTATTTATATCCGTTGGAAGCCCGAACATCTGGCTAAGCGCCTAAGTCTGACGGATTTGAGTGAACGTCCTGTATTACAAGGACGCACGGAGGAAGAGTTGCTGGCCTTTATCACGCCACAACTGGAAGCCCGAGAGCCTTTCTACAGCCAGGCCCATCATATTATCGATGTAACAATCTGCGACGAAGAGTCCGATGAACGGATTGCAGAGGAATTATTTCGCCTGATACGCGAGCGCGTATAATTTTATCTGTTTAAGCATTGCGGCTATGCCATTACTGCGCGTGGGGCTGAGGTGCTCACGCAAGCCTATCCTGTCTATGAAATATAGGTCTGCATCAATAATTTCCTGAGGTGTATGATCATTCAACACATACAACAGGAGTGCTACAATACCTTGCACCAAGAGCGCGTCTGCATCGCCTTTTAGAATCAACCGGCCGTCTTTGAGTTGGCAGGTAAACCACACGACGGACTGACAACCATCGATTTTATTACGGTCAATCTTATCTGCCTCAGGCAGCGGATTCTTCTTCAACTCACGCGCATAGTCCACAAGGAGCTGATAGCGTTCCATCCAGCTCTCTAAAGCTTCAAACTCCTCGATGACCTCGTCTTGTATCTCATTGATGGATTTCGCCATTCTCAAAAAGCCATTTGCGGCCGGGATATAAATCCGGCCAGTTTATATTATGAGTGGACATGAGTACCGTTATTCCGGCTTGGCTGATGGAATAGAGCAAGTCCATGATTTCACGTCCCGTCTCAATGTCCAAGTTTCCCGTTGGTTCATCGGCGAGGATAATCTCCGGCGAATTCAGCAGCGCACGAGCGATTACGACACGTTGCTGCTCGCCTCCGGATAACTCATGCGGTTTCTTGTAGGCTTTATTCTCCATTCCAACCTGCTGCAACACTTCGAAGACATGGTCATGCATCAGTTGTTTTATAATCCTGAAAGATGATGCCCAGACGGCGACGGAGGTACGGCAGTTTGCGACGACGAATATGTACAATATCATAATCCAGCACATGCGCCTCTCCGGCTGCAATAGGCAGGGCTCCATAGATAGTCTTCATCAGCGAAGACTTACCGCTACCTACTTTACCGAGCAGATAAATCATCTCGCCGTTTTGCACATGGAGATTCACGTTACGCAGGACTACCTGCTCCGCCTGACAAATCTCCACATTGGTATAAGTGATCAGTTCTGCCATTATTCTTCCTCCAGACGTTTGTTAATGTCGTCGAGTTGTTTCTTGAGGTCATTGATTTTCGACTGCAGACCATCTACTAATTTGTTTGCCGTCTTCGATTTAGCAGTAAAGAAGAGAATGTTGTTCTCCGCCACCTTTATCTCCTGGCGCAAACGTTCGCGCATACGCAGCAGTTGGTCTTCTGTCTTTGCCATGCGTTGCTCCTTCCGTTTCTCCTCCCGAGCTTTCTGCTGTTCCGCACGGGCTTTGCGTTGCTCTGCGCGAGCCTTCCACTCTTCACGGCGGGCCTTGAAATAAGCATTCTTCGTTTGGAAGAATTGATCGCATAGTTCTCGATACTGCTCGTAGATGGACTGATTGAATTTCTTCGGTGCAAAACCAATCTTACGCCATTCGGTTTGGATATCCTGAACCTGCTTGGTTGCTTCTTCCCACACTTTGGAGCCTTCTTTCTTCGCCTGCTCCACAGCATTGGTCAGGAGTTCTTTAAGTTGCTCCACCAGTGCTTGCTTGCGTTCCAGGTTCTCCTGCTCTTTGGCATGGATATTATCAAAATAGGCTTGATGTTTCTTATTGATGACTGACGAAGCCGTTTTGAAGCGATTCCATATATCCTCGCGCAATTCGCGCGCTACAGGACCTATCTCTGCCCACTCATCATGGAGTTGCTGCAATGCACGGGAGGCCTCCACGATATTCTCATTGCTCTGCAATTTCTCGGCTGCTTCACAGAGTTTGGTCTTCTGCTCAAGGTTTTTCTTAAAATCCAAGTCTCGCAACTCGATATTGATCTTCACCAAGTCGTAGAACTGCTCTTGGCAACGCTGGTAAGCCTTACGTATATTTTGAGCCTCGGTGGCCGGAACGGCGCCTACTGTTTTCCACTCCGCTTGCAACGTTTTCATGCGCTCCGTAGCCGCTTTCCACTCTTCGTTTTCCAGCCCTGATTCACCGGATTCCACGATAGCTTTCATCTGCTCGAGGATGGTTTTCTTGCGCTCCAGGTTGGTTTGTAACTCTTGCGCTGCCTTGGCGGTAATCTCTGCTTTGCGCGTTTTATACTCTGCCAACAATTCCTTAAATTGCTGCTCTAAGGCTTCCTGAGCTTCTTTCGCTTCTTCATCAACTGACTCAGCCTCTTTATAGAAGCGATTTTTGAGTTGATCCACTTGTTCTTTGATCTCCGTCACATCTTTACCCAAAAGGTTTTGAAGTTCCTCGATAATTTGTTGTCTGGTGCTTGCCATAGTTTCAAAATATTTTGCTGTGCAAAATTACAACAAATTATTGACATGCGCAAATATTTGAGTAAAAAACATACTATTTTCTTGCATATATCAAAAAAAAATGACAATATAGTAAGCTTAGTTATGTGCTTTTTCTTTTTTTCTTACAAAAAATTTGCGTATATCAAAAAAATATTGTAATTTTGCACCCGCTTTTCCGAAAAGGATATGAGGAGAGTTGACTGAGTGGTCGAAAGTGCCGCACTCGAAATGCGGTGTACGCATTACGTCGTACCGGGGGTTCGAATCCCTCACTCTCCGCAAACGCTGTAAATCAACACTTTACGGCGTTTCTTGTAAAAAATCGGGTAAAAATCGGGTAAAAATCGGGTAAAACCGTTTTTCGTCCCCTTTCCCGAAAATTCAAAATGGTGTTAAATTTCTTCTGCCTTGTTCAGCACAAAGCAGAAGAAAAAAAAATGCCTTCAACTCTCACAATTCAGCAGACCTCTGCTAACTTCGTTCCAGCAGACTTGCGTCATGACACAAACGGATGGTACATTGTTTACTATGCGTTCAATCCCATTATCTCTAAACTTGAAATGAAGAGGATTAAACTTAATCTTCTTAAAAAGCGCTGCCGTTCCATGGTAGAGTTCAAGGTGCAGGTAAATGACATCATGCGAACAATCGACAACCAACTACGCACCGCTGCGCTTAACTGCGTACAGACCACAGCGGCTACACCGGCAACGATAGTTCCTGAAGTTGCTACTGTTGCCGCATCCACTCCTGTTGTTGCACCTTTATCAACACCATCAACACCAGTTAGTGAAAATGTGCGCTACTATAAGACGTTAGACGAAGTGACACGCATTTTCACGGCAGAGAAAGAAAAAGAGTTGCGCAATAGCACCATGCGCAGCTATAAGAGTTTCTGCCACATGCTCCGTGAGTGGGCAAATGAACACTACCCTTATATAAAAATGAGTATGTTCGAGCGCGCGCACGCAGTAGAGTTCTTGGACGACATGGCAGCAAAAGGGCTCGGACCAAACACCTACAACAACATGATCCGACTTGGTAGTGTGTTGTTCATTTGGGCAAAAGCAAAATGCAGCCCGAAATGCGCATAGTGTGCCGTCTGATCTACACCTCCCTACTGCGACCTATTGAGATTACGCGTGTGCAGGTGAAGCAAATAGACTTTGTAAACCATTGCATCCGTATGCCGCGCGAAAAAACCAAGACGTGGGAGGCTCGTGAAGGACGACTTGATGCAGAATTGGAAGAGATGCTCCGCAAACACATACAAGGCGCAAATCCTGACGATTACCTATTTGCAGATAGTCTTTGGAGGTGTGGCAAACGCCCAATGGGAAACGGCACCTATGGAAAAGCATGGGACAGAATGAGGACTGACCTCAAACTCCCCAAAGAGTATCAGCTCTATTCTCTCAAAGACACGGCTATAAACAGCATGCTCAAAGCAGGTGTAGATGACCTGTCAGTCATGCAAGCTGCAGGGCACAAAGATTTGAGCATGACCACCATCTATGCGAACCACCATGACGACAAACTGATTGACAACCTCAATCAGAAAGCACCAAAGTTCGCGATAGGTTAATGACTGTCATTCATCGAGGACGGGGTAAAATGTTCCCTTCAGCAGTTGGGACATCCCGTTCTCGGTAAAGGTGGCTGTTATCTTCTCACACACATAGCGCTTGCCAAAGATAATGAACACGGAGCGGACGTTGGGAATATCGTCCGCAAGGAACTTAAACGTATATTTCTTGGTTGGATCTATCTTATGCGGCTCTATAAACTCGCCAAAAGTGGACGAGTTCAGGGACAGCGACCAGTCATGCCTTATATATGTCCAATCCGGATAGAATGTAACCACATCAATATGTGGATGCCTATACACTCCATAAATGCTTTCGCCCGACCAAAAACCTACATATATCTTATCAAGAAACTCTTGATCTTCAGCTGCGAGTTCAGCCTCATTGATGCAATAGTCCGGCTCCGGACGGAGGTGTGCCATTGCTTCCGTCCAATCAGAGAAACCATTATGGGGCTTTTGAGCCTTTTCGTTACGAAGGTCGGGCATTTCCAAGAATATAATCTGACCTTTCAAAGGTTGTGTATCGTCAAGCCACACAGGAA
>CADBVL010000043.1:4913-16573 GCA_902798015.1 uncultured Bacteroidales bacterium | reverse complement strand
ACAGACCTAATTACAATCGAATATGCACAACTTTAGGAACTTACAGATTTGGAAAGACGCCATGGACCTGGCGCAAGCGGTATACGAAATAACCGAGGCTCTACCTAAGATGGAGACCTATGGTCTTATCTCGCAAATGACGCGTGCGGCTGTGTCCGTACCTTCCAATATCGCTGAGGGTTCTGGTCGTACTGACAAGGATTTCTCGCATTTCCTGCAGATTGCTACGCTGCCGATCGCTCGTGCAGCCGAAGAGTTCGAGGCACTACGCTTAGAGACCGAAGCCGCTAAGAAACAGCCGGTTGCGTTCATGCTGACCATCGGTAACCTCGCTATGCGTATTGCGCGTGCGCAGTTCAGTTGTAACTTCCTCGCGTGCGCAGGATACAAGGTCATCGACAACAACGGTTTTGCTACCATCGCCGAAGGTATCAAGGCAGCCCGCAAGGCGAAAGCGGACATCATCGTCCTCTGTTCCTCTGATGACGAGTACGCCGACCTCGCGCCGAAGGCATGGAAGAAGCTGCAGGGCAAGAAGGAGCTGTTCATCGTCGCCGGTGCTCCGGCGTGCATGGAGGACCTCCAGAAGCTCGGCATCACCAACTTCATCCACGTCCGTTGCAACGTCCTCGAAACACTCAAATCGTTTAACCAACAACTTCTTAAAAAATAATCGCTATGAAGCAATCGTCCGAGGCTTCTAACCGAGGTAAGAAGCCGAATTTTAAAGATATCAACATTAAGCAAGTTTCGGCCAGCAAGGTTGTTGGCCCGAACAACGCCGACTGGCAGACGCCGGAACTCATCGACGTCAAGCCGATCTACACCAAAGAGGACCTGCAGGGCATGGAGCACCTCGACTACGTGTCCGGTATTCCTCCGTTCCTCCGTGGCCCGTACAGCGCTATGTATCCGCTGCGTCCTTGGACCATCCGTCAGTACGCCGGATTCTCCACCGCCGAGGAATCGAATGCCTTCTACAGAAGAAACCTAGCCAGCGGACAAAAGGGATTAAGCGTCGCTTTTGACCTCCCGACCCACCGCGGCTACAACGCCGATAACATGCGCGTCGTAGGTGACGTCGGCAAAGCAGGTGTGTCCATCTGCTCGCTGGAGGACATGAAAGTCCTCTTCGCCGGCATCCCATTGAACAAGATGTCCGTCTCCATGACCATGAACGGCGCCGTGCTGCCCATCCTCGCGTTCTATATCAACGCCGGACTCGAGCAGGGTGCCAAACTCGAGGAGATGGCAGGTACCATCCAGAACGATATCCTCAAGGAGTTCATGGTACGTAACACCTATATCTACCCGCCTAAGTTCTCCATGAAGATCATCGCCGACATCTTCGAATATACCTCGCAGAACATGCCTAAGTTCAACTCCATCTCCATCTCCGGTTACCACATGCAGGAGGCCGGTGCGACGGCAGATATCGAGTTGGCTTACACGCTCGCCGACGGTATGGAGTACCTCCGCGCAGGTGTCAACGCAGGCATGGATGTGGACACTTTCGCACCGCGTCTGTCCTTCTTCTGGGCGATCGGTATGAACCATTTCATGGAGATTGCCAAGATGCGTGCAGGCCGTATGTTGTGGGCGAAGATCGTCAAGTCTTTCGGTGCTAAGAACCCCAAATCGATGGCACTCCGTACGCACAGCCAGACCTCCGGTTGGTCGCTCACCGAGCAGGACCCGTTCAACAACGTCGGTCGTACCTGTATCGAAGCTATGGGAGCTGCACTCGGTCACACCCAGTCGCTCCACACCAACGCACTCGACGAGGCGATCGCGCTGCCGACGGACTTCTCCGCTCGTATCGCACGTAACACCCAGATCTACATCCAGGAAGAGACCAAGGTCTGCAAGGAGATCGACCCGTGGGGCGGTTCCTACTACGTAGAGACCCTCACGCAGGAACTCATGGAGAAAGCGTGGGCACATATCCAGGAGATCGAGAAACTCGGCGGTATGGCAGCAGCTATCGAGACCGGTATTCCTAAGATGCGTATCGAGGAAGCCGCTGCGCGTACACAGGCGCGTATCGACTCCGGCAAACAGAAGATCATCGGTATCAACGAGTATCGTCTGGAGCACGAAGACCCGATTGACATCCTCGAGATTGATAACACCGCCGTTCGTGAGCAGCAGGTAGCTCGCCTCAACGAACTCCGTGCTAACCGCGACGAAAAAGCCGTGCAGGCTGCTCTTGCGGAAATCACCGAGTCAGTACAAAAATGGGCTGACGGCGGTAAGGGTGAGAACCTCCTCGCACTCGCTGTCAAAGCAGCCGGTCTCCGCGCTTCGCTCGGCGAGATCTCCGATGCCTGCGAGAAAGTCGTAGGACGTTATAAAGCAACCATCAGAACTATTTCAGGCGTGTACGCTTCAGGTACTAAGAACGACGATAACTTCCAGGAAGCTTGTCGTCTCACGGCAGAGTTTGCCAAGAAAGAAGGTCGTCAACCCCGTATCATGATTGCCAAGATGGGACAGGACGGCCACGATCGTGGCGCCAAAGTGGTAGCCACCGGTTATGCCGATTGCGGCTTTGATGTCGATATGGGACCGTTGTTCCAGACTCCGGCAGAGGCAGCTAAACAGGCGGTGGAGAACGATGTCCATGTACTGGGTGTCTCTTCGCTTGCGGCAGGTCACAAGACCCTCATCCCGCAGGTCATCGAGGAACTCAAGAAACTCGGTCGTCCGGATATCATGGTCACCGCCGGTGGTGTCATCCCCGCGCAGGACTACGACTTCCTCTACAAAGCCGGCGTCGCCGCCATCTTCGGCCCCGGCACCCCGGTTGCCTACTCCGCTAAAGTGGTAATGCAACTGCTGATGCAAGAGTAATCGCATCAGCCATGCATGGCTGACCAAAGAGAGAGCCGCCCGGAAAGGCGGCTCTCTCTCTTCTACCATCGGTCGGACGTGGCGGTGTCCTGTGCGCTCTGTGAACTAAATTGAAAAAACTGGTGGTTATTGGTTCTTCAGTTGCCCATTCTCCCATTTGAGCGTCGGGTAGGTCTTGCGCAAATACTGAACGGATTGCTCAATCGTGCTGCTGCCGGAAGTGGCGAAAGGTATTAACTTCTTGCCCTCTAACTGCGGCAGATTGTTATCAATCCATGAATTGATGATTCTTGGACAAATGCCCCACCAGATAGGATACCCCACATAAATAACATCGTAGGGTAGGATGTTCGTGCATTGTTTGATAGCAGGACGAGCGTCCGGGTCTGCCATCTCAATGGATGAACGAGATTGCTTGTCTCTCCAGTCCAGATCAGCTGCCGTATATTTCTCTGCCGGCACAATCTCCCAGAGATCCGCTTTCTGGTCTTTTGCAATCTGTTCCGCAGCTGCTTTGGTTGTTCCCGTTGCCGAGAAATACACTACGAGGGTCTTTGCCTCTAATCCAGCGACGGTCATCATTACCGCCATACAAAGTAAAAAGATCTTTCTCATGTTTTGCATATTTGTGAGATTTGTTTTATTTCGTTTTGTTGATGCGTTTGGCAAGTCCGATGGTACATACCTGCACGTTGCGGCAGCCGAGTTGAATGAACTCCAGCGCGGATGGCGCGAGCCACTTTCTCTCCGCAAGGAGCGTCATAACATAGCAGACATCTTGCTGCTTCTTCGTTGATGTGTATCATGGTGCGTCAAAAAAATGGTTTATCACATACTTGGCGGGGCAAAGGTACGAAAATTTTCTGAGACAAACAAGAATTTAGTGATTTTGCTATTATTTTTTGTTGTATAGTACATGAAATTTGCATATATCGAAAAAAAGCACTACCTTTGCAGGCATAATCTTATACACAGAACCATGATAGAGTATATCGATCGTCGCAACACCAATTGTATCAAATGGGACTCGGATGAATCCCGCGGTTTATTGCCGTTATGGGTGGCGGACATGGATTTCAAAGCCGCTCCGCCTATTCTCGCAGCCATGCAACGCCGATTAGACCATGGCGTGTTCGGATACGAGTATGTGCCTCAAGCATATTATGATGCAATCTCATCCTGGTTTGCACGCCGGCACGGGTGGAAGGGCATCACACGCCGGCAAATCATTTATACCACCAGTGTTGTCTCCGGCATCTCTGCTATCCTGAAAGCGATGGTACAACCCGGTGAGGGCGTGGTGGTTCAGACGCCGGCATACAACTGTTTCTTCTCCTGTCTGGAGAATATGGAATGCCGTCTGCTGGCCAGCCCGTTGAAGGTGATTGACCATCATTATGAGGTGGACTGGGAGCAGTTTGAGCAGCAAGTACAACAGGCGAAAATATTCCTTCTTTGCAATCCTCATAACCCCACGGGGCGTGTATGGACGCGGAGTGAATTGGAGCGGATGGCTGCTATTTGCGAGCGGCACGGCGTGTTTGTCATTTCCGACGAGATCCATTGCGAGTTCACCTTCCCCGGCGTGGATTATACGCCCTTTGCGACGGTCGCTTCCTCGACCAATTACTGCGTGTGCATCTCTCCGTCGAAAGCGTTTAACTTAGCCGGTCTGCATTGCGCGAACATCTTTGTGCCGGATGAGGCGGTCTATGCGCGTATCGACCGCGCCGTAAACATACATGAGGTGGAAGAGATGAATCCGTTTGGCGTAGAAGCGTTAATGGCGGCTTATAACGAGAGTGAGGCATGGCTGGATGAACTGCAACAACTCATCTACAGCCACTATCAGTATGTCTGCCAATTCATCCGCGAGCATTTGCCTTGCTTCTCCGTGACGAAAGAAGAGGGTACGTATCTGGCTTGGGTGAATATCTCTGCATCGGGGCTATCGGCCGAAGAACTCTGTCAGCGTCTTGCCCGGCAGGAGCATGTGCTCTTTAACCCATCGGAGATGTACGGCGCCGCAGGATATATACGCATCAACCTCGCCACCTCGCGTGAGAACCTCACGGAGGCGTTGCAGCACTTGCGTAAGATAATTTCTTAAGCGAGTTGGTGCTGGAGTTCCGGGCTGGCAGGGACGAGCGGGAGACGGAGGTTGTTTCCGATGAGTCCCTTGTTCGCCAATACGGCTTTTATTCCCACAGGATTGCCTTCGGCAAAGAGCAGACGAATGGTTTCGGTATAACGCGCTTGCAGCGCAGCATCTTGGTCGTGTACGATGTGCCAGAAGTCTTCTGGAAAAGCGTTCGAAGCGACGGAAATGAGTCCTGCGCCACCTGCCGCCATCACCTCGCAGGCAATACCGTCGTCACCGCTTATAACGCGTAGTGCTCCTTCGGAGCGTTTATTGCCTTCGGCGTTTATGAGGTTTAGAAGGTGTTTGATTTGGTCGAGGTTGCCGGAGGCTTCTTTGATGCCTGCGATCTTGTCGGGGTGGGCGTTATAGATGCGCATGACCGTTTCCGGCAGGAGATTCACGCCCGTACGCCCGGGTACGTTATATAATATAACGGGAATAGGCGAGGCTTCGGCGATGGCACAGAAGTGCTGGTACAATCCCTCCTGATTCGGTTTGTTGTAGTACGGACATACGGAAAGGATAGCGGTAAAGTCTAGGATTAACTCGTCTTTCATCGCTTTTAGGTCCGATATGACCTGAGCGGTGTTGTTACCTCCGACGCCAAGAACGAGAGGAAGAACCCCTCCCGACCTCCCCTCAAAGGAGGAGACAGGATGATTGCGGACATAATCCACGATGAAGCGGCGGACTTCCCGTTTCTCCTCGGTCGTGAGAGTAGCGGCTTCGCCGGTTGTGCCGAGTACAACGAGATAATCCACGAAACCGGCAAGTTGGGTGTCAAGAACCCGCGCGAGGGCTTCGTAATCTATACTTTTATCCGCCTTGAACGGCGTGATTAATGCTGTACCTAAACCTTTCAATTTATCCATAATATTCCTCCTTTCACTTTTCACCTTTCACTTTAATCGTTGGACTTGATTGTGGTGAGGTATTCCATGATCTGGTTGAAGAGCCATGAGGCTTCGATGGCGGCTTCTTCGCCTTGTTCAGGTGTAAAGTCGGGTAGGGAGAGAAGCATGTCGTGTATTCCTTCACCCATATTCAGACCTACTTTGAAGTCCGCGTCTGTGAAGAGAGCGAGGTAACGTAGTGACAGCAAGGGACGTGTGGTGAGGTCAATGAGCAGGTCGTAGTGTTCTGCCTGCAGGTCTTTGATCACATCTTCACGAGGTTTGCCGAGCAGGTTGTAATCACTCAAACCGAGGATGCGGCTTTGTGGGAGAATGAGGGTGTTGATTTCTTTTTTCTCTACGAATCCCCACATAGTGACGTCCATCTGTCGCCGAAGGAGTTCCTGACGGATGGTCTTTATATTGTCGTTTCGCTCAAGCACGTCACTCTCGTAGAGGATGATGATCTTGAGCGGTTGGTCCAAGTGGGGGAAGCGCGCCGAACGCTCGGGTTGCTTCTTTCGCACATACTCAAATATTTTCTCTTTCAGTTTCATAGCATTTGTAGAAATTCTTCTTCCGAAATCATTTTGATGCCGAGGTCTTCCGCTTTCTTGCGTTTCTCTGGTCCCATATTTTCTCCGGCTAAGATGAAACTCGTCTTCTTGCTCACGGAGCCGACATTTTTACCTCCGTGCGCCTCAATCATCGCCTTGTATTCGTCACGGCTGTGCTGTGCAAAAGTGCCGGAAATGACGATGGACATTCCGGCTAATTTGTCGGATTGGGGTTCTTCGGCCGCTTCGCCTTCGAACTGAAGTCCGGCTTGACGAAGACGCTCTAAGATCTCAAGGTTGCGTATGTCGTTGAAATACGCCACGATGTTTTCCGCAATCTGCGGGCCGACATCTTCGATGGCGCAAAGCTGTTCCGCGGTCGCCCATTGGAGGGAGTCAATAGAGTGATAGACGCGGGCAATCTTCTTGGCGGTCGTCTCTCCGACCATGCGGATACCAAGCGCAAAGAGAACGCGTGCCCAAGGCACTCGTTTGGAAGCTTCGATGCCGTCCAACATGTTCTGCGCGGATTTCTCGCCAAGTCGTTCCTGCGCGGCGATATCTTCGAGTTTCAGGTCGTAGATGTCGGCGATGTTATGGAGCAGCCCTTGGCGGAAGAGAAGGTCAATGGTCTCTTCGCCCAAGCCGTCGATATTCATCGCTTTGCGACTTACGAAATGCTCTATCTTGCCTTTGATCTGCGGCGGACATCCTGCTTCGTTCGGACATCGCCAAGCGGCTTCGCCCTCCACTCTAATGAGTGGAGTCCCGCACTCGGGACAACAACTAGGAAAACTAGGCGTCCTAGGAATCCTAGGGTCACTAGTTTCTTCGCGGTCGGCACGACCGACGATTTTCGGTATGATCTCTCCGCCTTTCTCCACCCAGACGCGGTCGCCCGGACGGATGTCGAGCGATTTAATGAAATCTTCGTTATGAAGTGTGGCACGTTGAACAATCGTGCCGCTCAGTTGTACCGGTTCGAGGTTGGCTACCGGCGTCACAACACCGGTTCTGCCGACTTGGTAGGTGATCTCTTTGAGCAGCGTCAGTTGTTTCTCTGCAGGGAACTTATACGCGATTGCCCAACGCGGTGTCTTGGCGGTAAAACCGAGTTCTTCCTGTTGGGTTAAGTTATTGACTTTGAGCACGATGCCATCGGTGGCTACCGGCAGGTTCTTACGCTCGGTGTCCCAATAAGCGATGTATGCCATGACCTCGTCCACGTTCTTGCAGACTTTGATGGCATCGGAGATATGAAATCCCCATTCTTTAGCGGTCTCCAGCCGTTCGAAATGGGTTGTACCCGGCAGATCTTCGCCCAACATATAATAGAGGTACGCGTCCAAACCGCGTCGTGCCACTTCCCGCGGGTCCTGCAGTTTGAGGGTACCGGACGCGGCGTTACGCGGGTTGGCGAAGAGCGGTTCTTCCTGTTCTTCGCGCTCTTTGTTGAGTGCCTCGAAACGCTCCCAAGGAAGGAGTACTTCGCCGCGGAGTTCAAAGAAAGCGGGGATGTCGTTTCGCTCTATTTTCCAAGGAATGGAAGGGATGGTTTTTATATTGGCAATGACATCATCACCTTGCTGTCCGTCGCCTCTTGTGAGCGCCCGAACGAGTTGCCCGTTTTCGTACCAAAGAGAGATCGAGAGTCCGTCGTATTTGAGTTCGCAGACGATTTCTACGCCCGAAGGTAACTTGCGCACCCATTCCTCAATCTCTTCGCGCGAATAACTATTCGCCAGCGACAGCATCGGATATTTATGCTTGACGGTCTCAAAACCTTTTCCGTTTTGTCCTTTGTCCTTTGTCCTTTGTCCTTTGTCCAAGTCCGATCCTACGTGTTGTGTCGGACTTTTCGGGTCAAACATATCCGGGTACTGTGCCTCCAGTGCCTGGAGACGATGCATCTTCTCATCGAACTCGCGGTCCGAGAGAGTAGGCATATTCAGTACATAGTACTTGTAGTTCGCCTCTTCCAGTTCTTTACGCAGGCGCTTCAACTCCTCGCGTTCGGGTTCTTCTATCTGAGAGAAAAGGTCCATCATCAGGGCACGATGAATTTATACGGATACACCTGCGTTTCGTAATAAACGTAGAGGATATATACGCCCGGGGCGGTAGGCAGATCCACAACCTGAACGGTGCTCTCTATGCGTGTGGGGCTGACGACAGGGCGTCCGCTGATGTCATAGATGCCGTAGAAACTATCTTGTCCTCCGGCTGTCATAGCATCACGAATGAGCAGTTTGTTGGACTGACCACCCAGTATATCGAGGTTGTTGATTCGCGGTTTTGGATCGTACGTGGCCGTGTTGTCCAGTCGCAGTCCCACCAAGACAGGGTCATGGTCCGAATAGCGGAACATGGTCTGGTCGGAAGACTTATCGTAGGTGTAGCGGTCGTTCTCATCGGAGTTGACATGGAAGCCGGTGGCGCCGCAAACCTGCGCATACATCGAAGGGCTGCAGAGGGCATGGTCCAGATAACCCGCCAACCCGCCATATTGGTAACTGTAACTGGTGTCGGCATGGAAAGCGCGATGAAGATCAATCATCCCATTGTCAAACATCAGTCGGATAGGATCTTCCTTCGCATAAGCATTGAGGTCACCCATGATAAGAATATCTTTTTCCTGCAGTTGCGGCGCGATACGTTTGTACAAATCAACGACAGCCTGCGCCTCTTCACAACGGGCGGCGTTATATGAACCCTGTCCGTCTTTCTGGTCCGCATCTTTGCCGGTACCTCCGCCTGTCTTAGCTTTGAAGTGGTTGACAGAGTAGATGAACCGTTCGCCGTTGGATCTCTGCTCGAAGACCTGCATCTCCTTGCGGTTCTTGCCGACACCCGTTCCGATGATCTGCAGTTCCCCGTAGGTCTTGAGCAGTTTCTTGTCATAGACGAAGGCAGCCTTGGTGTCCGAACCGCTGGCGGTGGAACCATCGGCGACATATGTGTAGTTACGATGCGGCAGACGGCTGTTCAGGTAACTGACAATCTCTTCCACGGCGGCTTTTCCGCATTCTATCTCGACAAAACCGAAGAGGTCGGCGTCGATATGGGTGAGTGCGTCAATCACTTTCGCGCGCTGGCGGTCATGGTAGTTATTACCCATGAAGTAGTTCTCGAGGTTCGATGTGCAGACGAGCAGACAGGTGTCGCAGTCGGCGATATTAACCAACCGGCGCACGTTGACCGTGTCCATGTATGCGCGTGTGTTGCCGCGCCATTCTCCGCTGATGAAAGTGAGGTCGGCTTTACTGTTCACCCGTGCCCGAAGATTGTATATCTTCTCGCCGCAACGGTGGTAACCGCTGATACCGGATATTGTCATGGCTCCGGATGAATTAAGGCCGACAAATGCGTTGTATTGCTGCGGGTTTAAAAATTTTGGCAAAACCTGGTTGGTCGGAGAGAACAGACGACGCGTAGAAACGGTGTAGTTGTAAGAAGAGGCGTTGGACGCAACGACGATGGGGAAATCAAAGATGACTTCCTGACCTACGTACGGCATGAGCTCATCAGTCGTCCATGTGTTGGGATTTTTGACCTTGATATGCGTCTGAGCGACCAGCACTTGGCAGGCCAAGACAATCAGCCATAAAAGCGAAAAGCGGGTTTTCATGTGTATAAATTGTTCAATTTGGGCGCAAAGATATAAAAAAATTTTGATATGTCCAAAAAAAAATGTAACTTTGCAGCGAATTTTGAATAGAAATGAATTTTTCTGAGTTTTGGACATATATCCAAGTGCGGAAGTGGGGCAAATATGTCGTAACGGTTCTGCTCTTTCTGACGGTCTTCCTCTTTATCGGAGATCAGAGCCTGATTCGTTTTGTGCGTCGTCATCGTGAGATACGCCAGATGGAGGAGCAACGCGACATGTACCGTGAAGCGACGGAAGAGGCGCAACGTGAGATACAGTTGCTGCATAACCGCGACAGCCTCGAGCGCTATGCGCGCGAACACTATTTCATGCATAACGCGGACGAGGAAATATTCCTTATCGAAGAATGAGAACTATGAAATTATCAACGATTATATTGATTGTCGGACTGGTGATACTTGCGGTAGGAGCCGGACTGAGTATTGCGAAAATAGAGCCATGGGCTGACTACGTGCTCATCGCCGGCGCTGTGGTAGTCATCATCCGTGGTTTTATCCGGAATCACGAAAAGGATAACCACTAACCCCTAATCCTCTAACCCCCTAACCCGATGCAGGACAAAGTCCGTCAGGAACATATTATCTTAGGTGTCGACCCGGGCACGCTGTTTATGGGTTACGCGGTGCTGCATACCATCGGACAACAGGTTGAGATACTGGAGTTCGGTGCGTATGATGTGCATAAGCTCGAAGGCCAATATCCGCGGTTGCAGAAGGAGTTTTTCTTTTTGCAGGAGATCATCGACAAGTATCATCCGACTTGTCTGGCTATCGAGACGCAGTTTGTGGACAAGAATCCGCAGACGATGATCAAGATCGTACATGCGCAGGGTGTTGCAATCGCTGCGGCGTTGAGTAAGGATGTCCCCATTTATGAGTATTCGCCGATGAAGATCAAGATGGCGATTACGGGTAATGGACACTCGACCAAACAACAGGTGGCGGGTATGTTACAGCGTTTTCTGCATATCCCCGAAGAAGAGATGCCGAAGAAGTTGGATGCTACCGATGCGTTGGGAATCGCCTATTGCCATTACCTGCAATTAGGGATGCCGGTGTCCGCCGGCGGAGCGAAGGACTGGAAGACCTACGCGCAGAGAAAAGGACTGGTGGAGAAAAATCCCTCCCTTGAGGGAGGGAAGCAGGGTAGGCTCTCACCCAATGCGCAGTTGATGGCTGCACTCGCGACGGTAAAAAAACACAAAAAATAATAAATTCTATCCCTAAAATTTGGTAGTGTCGATTTTTTGTTGTACCTTTGCGGCGAAAATTGCAAATAATCGTGCCCTTGTGGCTAAGAAAATCACTAAACATTAAACATTCAACATTAAACATTATATACTATGGCTTACAAAATTTCAAACGACTGCATTGCATGCGGCACATGTATCGACGAATGTCCGTTAGGAGCTATTCATGAGGGTGAACATTACTCCATCGATCCGGAGGTATGCGCAGAGTGCGGAACATGTGCTGACGTTTGTCCGACGGGAGCAATCAGCCTCTAAAGTATGCAAAAAGGTGCATTTTTTAACAAAAAATGTG
>CADBVL010000043.1:1921-4903 GCA_902798015.1 uncultured Bacteroidales bacterium | reverse complement strand
AATGTGTAATTTTGAGGGACTACGACGGGTAGTCCCTCATTTTTTTTGCAAAAAATGTAAGGTAAGTATTGCAAAATTAAAAAAAAATGCGTATCTTTGCGCCCAAATTGAGAAAAATATATCAAAACCTAAGCAAAATTAACCTAAAATGGAGAACGAAACACCAAGAAGAACCATGTTAGACGCCTTCTTCCAGATCCACGATTTCCTCGTGGCGCATGCGTCTATGCCTATCCGTCGTCTGTTGATGGATGAGATTAACTGGGATGACCGCTTAATAGCTATCAAAGGAGGACGAGGCGTTGGAAAAACAGATTTTATGTTATCTCGTATCAAGGAGATAGAACAAGCATATCAGGAGCAGTACGAGAGAGAACTGGCGGCATTGCGGACCCGTCGCAAACCCAAACCGATACGTCCGTGTCTGTACGTGAGTCTGAATGATTTCTTCTTCACGCAGCACACGATAGTAGAGTTGGCGAGCAAGTTTGTCAAGGCCGGTGGACAATACCTCTTCCTGGACCAGATATTCAAGTACCCGAATTGGTCGCGGGAACTGAAACGCTGCTATAAGAAGTACCCGGAACTGCATGTGGTCTTCTGCGCTACGCCGGTGATGCCGATAGATGAGGAAAACTCGTATCTGGAGGATATTGTGCGTACCTATAACCTGCGCGGCTTCTCGTTCCGCGAATATCTGAACCTGCAAACAGGCTTGCGTTTCCGTTCCTATACGCTGGAGGAGATATTGAGTCATCATGCTTCCATTTCGCGCGAGATATGCGAACGCGTTCATCCGCTCGAGTACTTCAAGGACTACCTCGACCACGGCTATTATCCTTCCTATCTGGAGAGTAAGAGTTTTGAGACGGCCTTGCTGAAGGTGATGAACAGCCAGTTGGAGGTGGATGTGTTGATGATTAAGCAGATTGACGTGTCCTGCTTGCATAAGTTACGCAAACTGCTGTATATCCTAATGCGCGAGACGCCTTGTGCACTCAATGTCAGCAGTATATCCGACGAGATAGGACTGAGTCGCGCCACGACGATGAACTATATCAAGTACCTCAAGGACTCGCGTCTGATAAACCTCCTCTATCCGGAAGACCGGAATTTCCCCATGAAGCCAACGAAGGTGTATATGCATAACACCAACGTGGCACGTATGGATTTTACACGGGAGATACCGGCGATTGACAAGTATGAGACCTATTTTTATAACACGGTACATGGTTCGCATAAAGTGAACGCCACCGAGCGCAGCGCAATGTTTATCGTAGATAACCAGTACTATTTCGATGTGCGCGAGAAAACATCCAGCCGAGACACCATCCGTCCGACGGCTGTCGGCGAACTCGAGACCGGCCGCGGAAACATGATTCCGCTGTGGCTCTTAGGGTTCCTGTACTAAGTAGGGATAATATAATACCGAGAGCGCACCGAGGGAATACCGTATCCTGCATCACCCTATATATACACAGTATATATCCCGTGATTTTTAAATTTGACCAACAACAAACAACATTATAAACAAATCATTCTTATGGCAAAAGAGAAAAAATTTATGACCATGGATGGTAACGCAGCTGCGGCACATGTGGCTTACATGTTCACCGAGGTAGCTGCTATCTATCCTATCACGCCGTCGTCTCCGATGGCGGAGAACGTGGACGAGTGGGCTGCCGCAGGTCGCAAGAACCTGTTCGGCGAGACCGTACTCGTGCAGGAGATGCAGTCTGAGGCCGGTGCCGCAGGTGCCGTTCACGGTTCGCTGAACGCAGGTGCGCTGACCACCACTTTCACGGCTTCGCAGGGTCTGCTCCTCATGATCCCGAACATGTACAAGATCGCCGGTGAGTTGATCCCGACCGTCTTCCATGTATCGGCTCGTACGCTCGCTTCGCACGTGCTCTGTATCTTCGGTGACCACCAGGATGTCATGGCTTGCCGCCAAACCGGTTTCGCTATGCTCGCTGAGGCTTCCGTACAAGAGGTAATGGACCTCGCCGGAGTAGCACACCTCGCTACTATCAAGAGCCGCGTGCCGTTCCTCAACTTCTTCGACGGCTTCCGTACCTCGCACGAGTACCAGAAGGTAGAGGCGATGGATATGGAGGATCTCCGTCCGCTGGTGGACTACAAGGCGCTCCAGGAGTTCCGTGAGCGTGCTCTCAGCCCGATGCGTCCTGAGATGCGCGGTATGGCTGAGAACCCCGATGTCTTCTTCGCTCACCGCGAGAGCTGCAACCGTTACTACGACGGCGTAGCGGACATCGTTTCCGACTACATGAAGGAGATCAGCAAGATCACCGGTCGCGAGTATCGTCCGTTCAACTACTACGGCGCTGCTGACGCAGAGAACATCATCATCTGTATGGGTTCGGCTTGCGAGGCTATCCGCGAAGTGATTGATTATGAGGCTGCTAAGGGTAACAAGAAACTCGGTCTCATCAACGTACACCTCTATCGTCCGTTCAGCCTCAAGTACTTGCAGGAGGCACTGCCGAAGAGCGCAAAACGTATCTGCGTGCTCGATCGTACCAAAGAGCCGGGCGCTAACGGCGAACCGCTTTACCTCGATGTAAAAGACGCACTCGACGAACTCGGTCTCAATAACCTGCTCGTTGTAGGCGGTCGTTACGGTCTGGGTTCGAACGATACCACTCCGGCACAGATGCTCGCAGTATTCGAAAACCTCGCTCTGCCGCAACCGAAGAACCACTTCACCGTGGGTATCAACGATGACCTCACCTTCACTTCTCTGCCGGTTGGCGAGGAGATCGCGATGGGTGACGCTTCGCTCTTCCAGGCTAAGTTCTACGGCCTCGGTGCAGACGGTACCGTCGGTGCTAACAAGAACTCGGTTAAGATCATCGGTGACACCACCGACAAATACTGCCAGGCTTACTTCTCTTACGATAGTAAGAAATCCGGTGGATTCACCTGCTCGCACCTCCGTTTCGGCGACGAGCCTATCCACTC
>CADBVL010000043.1:0-1876 GCA_902798015.1 uncultured Bacteroidales bacterium | reverse complement strand
CACCATCTGGGAGGGTGACGAGCTGGTTAAGAACCTGCCGAACAAAGTGAAGAAATACTTCGCTGACCATAAGATTAAAGTTTATTACATCAACGCTACGAAGATCGCACAGGAGATCGGTCTGGGCAACCGTACCAACACCATCCTCCAGTCTGCTTTCTTCCGTATCACCGCAGTCATCCCTGTTGAGAAGGCCGTTGAGGAGATGAAGCACTTCATCGTGAAGTCTTACGGCAAGAAGGGTGAGGACGTGGTGAACAAGAACTACGCTGCTGTTGACCGCGGTGGTGAGTACCAAGAGCTCGCTATCGATCCCGCATGGTCGAAACTGCCTGCTGATCCCGCTAAGGACTACGGAGATGAGCCGGAGTTCATCACCAAGGTTGTTCGTCCGATCAACGGTCAGGACGGTGACCTCCTGCCGGTTAGCTCGTTCAAGGGCATCGAGGATGGTACATGGCCTGCAGGTACCGCTAAGTTCGAGAAACGTGGTGTGTCTGCCTTCGTTCCGGTTTGGACCGCTGACAACTGTATCGAGTGTAACAAGTGTGCGTATGTTTGTCCTCACGCTTGTATCCGTCCGTTCGTCCTCGACGAGAAAGAGCTCGCAGGCCTCAACGGCGCTGCTACCCGCGAGATGAAAGCTCCGGCTGCCATGAAGGGTATGCACTTCCGTATGCAGGTCGGCGTTATGGACTGCCTCGGTTGCGGTAACTGTGTCGATGTTTGTCCGGGCAATCCGAAGACAGGCAAAGCACTCGCTATGGTCGATCTCGAGAGCCAACTCGGCGAGGCTGCTAACTGGGATTACTGCGTAGAGCACGTAGCTACCAAGCAACACCTCGTTGAACTCAACAACGTCAAGAACAGCCAGTTCGCAACTCCGCTCTTCGAGTTCTCCGGCGCTTGCTCCGGTTGCGGTGAGACACCGTATCTGAAGCTCATCAGCCAACTCGTCGGCGACCGCGAGATCATCGCTAACGCTACCGGTTGTACCTCTATCTACTCCGGCTCTGTACCTTCTACTCCTTATACCAAGAACGAGAAGGGTCACGGTCCGGCTTGGTCCAACTCCCTCTTCGAGGACTTCTGCGAGTACGGTCTCGGTATGCAGATCGCACACCGCAAACTGCGCGAGCGTCTTGCTGCTCTCATGCAGAAAGGCCTCGAGTGCGCTGACTGCTCCGACGAACTCAAAGCGATGTTCAAAGAGTGGCTGGAGAACCAGAACTCTGCAGAGGTTACCAACCGTCTCTACGAGCCGATGGTGGCTGCTATGGAGAAATGCGGTTGCGACACCTGCAAGGCTATCCTCGCTGAGAAAGACCATATCGTTAAACGCAGCCAGTGGATCGTCGGTGGTGACGGTGCTTCCTATGATATCGGTTACGGCGGACTCGACCACGTCATCGCTTCCGGCGAAGATGTCAACATCCTCGTGCTCGATACCGAGGTGTACTCCAACACCGGTGGTCAGGCATCCAAGGCAACGCCGCTTGGCGCTATCGCTAAGTTCGCTGCGATGGGTAAACGTGTTCGTAAGAAAGACCTCGGTATGATTGCTACTACCTACGGATATGTCTATGTAGCACAGATCGCTATGGGCGCTGACCAGGCTCAGACCCTCAAGGCTATCCGTGAGGCTGAGGCTTATCCCGGACCGTCGCTCATCATCGCTTACGCTCCGTGTATCAACCACGGTCTGAAAGCAGGTATGGGCAAGTCCCAGGCTGAGGAGGCGAAGGCTATTGAGTGCGGTTACTGGCACCTCTGGCGTTACAACCCGCAGCTCGAGGCAGAAGGCAAGAACCCGTTCTCGCTCGACTCCAAAGAGCCTAAATGGGAACTCTTCCAGGATTATTTGAAAGGAGAAGTA
>CADBVL010000042.1 GCA_902798015.1 uncultured Bacteroidales bacterium | reverse complement strand
TGCAGACGCGAGGTCGATCCTTCCTGCTTCGTTACTACGTAACGTGCCACGTCGGCGAACATCGGGTCGAGACGTTTCATATCCACGCTTCCCGGAGCGACTGCATCGCTGTCTCCACCCTCGCCTACATATTCAGGCAACTGGTAAGGCTCGGTATAGCGCTGCTGTTTGGATATATGCTTGACGATCTCGTCCACCTCCGGTGTGTCAACGAACGCACACTGCACACGGGTGATGGAGGCGTTGCCGGCATAGAGCGAGTCGCCACGTCCGATGAGTTGCTCTGCACCCTTGGCATCAAGCACGGTGCGCGAGTCGATGACCGACTGCGTACGCAGGGCAATACGTGTCGGGATGTTCGCCTTGATGACACCCGTGACGATGTTCACGGACGGACGTTGGGTTGCGAGGATCATGTGCATACCGACGGCACGTGCCTTCTGGGTGATACGCGCGATAGGCGTCTCGACTTGTTTGCCCGCCTGCATGATGAAATCACCATACTCGTCAATGATGATGACGATATAAGGCAGATACTGGTGATGCAGGCTGTCCGCCACGAGTTTGTTCGGATTGAGGCGGCGACGGACGAACTTGTCGTTATAATCCTCGAGGTTGCGCACGCCGGCATCCATGAGCAGTTTGTAGCGGTTCTCCATCTCGATGACGAGGGAGTTGAGGGTATTGATGACGCGGTCGCACTCGGTGATGACTATCTGCTCCGGATCGGTATCCGGCATCGCCGCGAGGTAATGCTTCAAGAGCGGTTTATAAGGAGCAAACTCCACCATCTTCGGATCCACCATGACGAGTTTGAGTTCCGCCGGATGTTTCTTATAAAGCAGCGAAGTGATGATGGCGTTGATGGCAACTGACTTACCTGTTCCGGTAGCACCTGCCACGAGCAAGTGAGGCGTCTTGGCGAGGTCGAACATAAAGACCTCGTTGGTGATCGTACGCCCGTAAGCCACCGGCAGTTTCATCTTCGACTCCTCCTGGAAGCGTTTGGACGCGATGACGGAGTGCATAGACACGACTTGCGGTTTTTCGTTCGGCACCTCGATTCCGATTGTTCCTTTACCCGGCATCGGGGCGATGATACGAATACCTGTCGCCGAGAGACTCATCATGATATCATTCTCGAGCGCCTGGATCTTCGCAACGCGGATTCCGGCTTTCGGCACTATTTCATAGAGAGTGACGGTAGGACCGACCGTCGCTTTGATGGAATCGATCTCGATGCCGTAGTTACGCAGGGTGGTGACGATACGCGCGCCGTTGGCACGTTGCTCTTCCTCGTTGATCACCGGCGCTGCTTCGTTGTCATAGACCTTGAGAAGGTTGAGCGAAGGGAACTTGAAGAACTCCAGGTCTTTGCGCGGATCGTACGGACCCAGTTTCTCGAGTATCTTGTCGGGATCTTTGTCGTATAGTTTGTCCTCGATGACTTCGTTGATCTCCAGTTCGCCGGACGGCTCCGAGGGTTCGGAGGGTTCAGGCTCTTCCACCGGCAGCGGTGCATCGCCGAGCGGTTCGTCGTTCTCGTCCACTAAAGGAACATCGATTGTTAAGTCCACTTGCCCCTCTTGGCGGAGGCCGCTCTCCCCATTACTTTGGGGAGATGCTCCGGGATCGATCGTAAAGGTCACTTCGTCGGACGGTTCCCCGGATTCGGGTTCGGGTTCTACCGGCAGATCGAGGGTCACCTCTTCAGTCGGAGTGTCCGGTTCTTCTACAACATGAGGTCTCCGCTTAAACAGCCCTGCACACCACGCGCCGAATGCTTTGCAGCGGTCAATGAAACGCGGGTCGCTGACGATAAGGAAGATGACCATCGAGAAGAAGAGAATGAGCACGATGCCTGTGATCTGCACATAACTCGTCAGCCAGCGTGCCGCCCATGTACCGAACTGTCCTCCCCAGAGGAAGACACCAAGATGCACTATCTGCTGGGCAAAACCCAACGTGACGGCACCCCATAAAACAAGAAAGACGGTGCAGCAGAAGATTTTTATTGCCGGAATGTCCCGGAAAACATGCATGATACGCAGACCGAACACCCCGATCATCAGCACCAGGAGCAGGCTCACAAAACCGAAACTGCCGTTAATCAGGAAATGCGCCAAGTCGGCACCCGGCAGCCCTAACATGTTACGGACCGTTTCGCGATTGGCTACGCGCTCCGCATGGTTCAGCGTCAGGATATCCTGATCATACGCGCCCGTAAAAAGAAAACTGACATACGCGAGGAGCGCGAAGATGGAGAACATAAGAAGCAGCACTCCGAACACCATTCGCACGCGGCGGTCGTCAAAGAAAGCACGAACAGCCTGCCAACCGCTGAGTTTGTCCACACGGATAGCTCTTTCCTCCGGCTGCTCGAACGATATATCTCTTGTTTTAGATGAATGTCTAGGCATAATACATCAAAATTAGCATGCAAAGGTACGAAGAAAAGTTGAAAGGTGAAAGGATTAAGCGTATTTTTTTGAAAAAAAGCCTTATCTTTGACACTTTTTTGTAAAAAAACGCGCGCGTACTTGCGTATATGAAAATTTCTTCGTATCTTTGCACGCTTTTTATGTTTTATGGATGAGTTAATTCGACATACGGGAGTGGTTCTGAGCGTGCACGGCGAGATGGCGCACGTGGAGATTATTCAGACGAGTGCATGCTCGGCATGCAAGGCGAAATCGATGTGTATGTCGGCCGAGAGTCAGCAGAAAGAGATGGATGTAGTGATGTTGGAGAAGTTGCAGCCTGGTGACCAAGTGGAGGTGGAAGTTCGCGAGCGGTTGGCATGGAAAGCGGTGCTGCTGGCATACATCCTGCCTTTTATCGTGATGATGGCGGTAATAGCGGTGCTGGATTTCACGACCGACTGGCCGGAGGCGGTGGTAGGGACACTGTCCCTCTGCGCGATCGCGTTGTACTACATCGGTCTGAGTGTGTTCAAGCACCGTCTGCAGACTCAGTTCACTTTTACCGCAAGAAAGATATAGCAAACACTAACAACTTAAATAACAAACAACATGAATCTAATTTTGATTTCAATGGGAGTATTAGGTGTGACGGGATTGGTAGCCGCCGTGCTGCTGTATGTTGTCAGCCTGATCTTCAAAGTGGAAGAAGATCCCCGCATTGATCTGGTGGTAGCTGTGCTGCCGGGAGCCAACTGCGGAGGATGTGGATTTGCCGGTTGCCGTAACTTCGCGGAAGCATGTGTTAAGGCAGGCGGTATTGACGGATTGGCCTGCCCCGTTGGAGGCGACCCGACGATGGAAGACGTGAAGCGTATCCTGACGCCTTCGGAGGGCGAAGAAGCCGCAGCACCGGTTCCGGCCGACGGCGACAAGAAAGGTTTTGACCCTGCTATCGCTGCCAAGATTAAGGCTCTGGCTACGCCAAGAGCTACGTTCCCTCTCTCCATTTCTATGGCTCAAAAAAGCTGAATGCTGATTACTGAATTCTGAAAGCTAAAAGACTTATGAGAACATTTAAGATAGGCGGAGTTCATCCGCAGGACAACAAACAATTCTCTGCTCATCAGCCGATTACGGAGTGCCCGCTGCCCAAGCAGGCCATCATTCCGCTGGTACAGCACATCGGTGCACCGGCGCAGGCTGTCGTAGAAGTTGGAACAAAAGTGAAAGTAGGCGAACTGCTGGCCAAAGCCGGCGGATTCGTGAGTGCGAACATTTGTTCGCCGGTAAGCGGAACGGTGACGAAGATCGACCAGGCTACCGATGCTTGGGGCGCGCCGATGCAGTGTATCTTCATCGATGTGGAAGGCGACGAGTGGCTGCCGGAGATCGACCGCAAACCGGATTTGGTTCGTCAGTGTACGTTGGAGCCGAAAGCGATCATCGACAAGATTGCAGCGGCAGGCATCGTAGGTCTGGGTGGCGCGTGCTTCCCGACACACGTAAAGTTGTTGCCGCCTCCGGGCAAGAAAGCGGAAGTACTGATTGTCAACGGCGTAGAGTGCGAGCCGTACCTGACTTGCGACCATCAGTTGATGCTGGAGCACGGCGAAGAGATCATCATCGGTATCGAGATCCTGAAGAAAGCGCTGGGCGTTGAGCGCGCGATTATCGGTATTGAGAACAACAAGAAAGATGCAATCGAGCACATGCGTTCGTTGGCGCAGAGCAAGTTAGGCATCGAGGTGTTGCCGCTCAAACTGCGTTATCCGCAAGGCGGTGAGAAACAACTCATCGACGCTTGTATCGGTCGTCAGGTTCCGAGTGGCGCACTGCCTATCGAAGTAGGCGCTGTCGTAGATAACGTAGCGACGATCTTCGCCGTTTATGAGGCGGTACAGAAGAACAAACCGCTCATCAGCCGCGTGATGACCGTTACAGGCAAGCACGTTGCCAAACCCGGTAACTACTCCGTTCGTTTCGGTACGCCGATTGACGAAGTGATCGCGTTGGCAGGTGGCGTTCCCGCCCATACGGGCAAGATCATCGGCGGCGGTCCTATGATGGGTCGCGCGATGGATCACACCGAGGGCATGCCGGCTAACAAACGTCTGAGCGGACTGCTCTTCCTTGACGAGAAAGAGAGTGTACGTGCGGAGGAAGAGAACTGTATCCGTTGCGGTAAGTGCGTTCAGGCTTGCCCGATGGGTCTCGAGCCGTACCTGCTCCAACGTCTGAGCCAACTCGAGATGTGGGAGGAGTGTGAGAAGCACGACATCATGGATTGTATCGACTGCGGCTGCTGCGTCTATACCTGTCCCGCCCATCGTCGTCTGCTCGACGGCATCCGTCCGGGCAAAGCGAAAGTAGGAGGCATCCTGCGCGAGCGTGCTGCTGCCGCCGCTGCAGAGAAAGCTGCCGCTGAGAAGAAATAAACATCAAATGTCAAATATAAATTTCTGATATAAAATGGCTAATTTTATTACATCTCCGGCTCCTCACGTGCATGGCGGTGACAGCGTTCGCAGGAACATGCTTCTTGTCATTCTCGCGCTTCTTCCCGCGTACGTGGTTTCCGTGATCGAGTTCGGATGGGGAGCACTGATTACTGCAGCTATCAGTATTGCTGCATGCGTGCTGACTGAATGGATCATCAGTCGTTTTGTGCTCAAAGAGCAACGTCAGACTATCGGCGACCTCTCGGCCGTCTTGACGGGTCTGCTTCTCGCTTTCAACCTGCCGTCGAGTCTCGACTGGTGGATTGTGATTATTGGCGCTGTAGTAGCTATCGGCGTCGGCAAGATGACCTTCGGCGGTCTGGGACAAAACCCCTTCAACCCCGCATTGGTAGGTCGTGTCTTCCTGCTTATCTCCTTCCCTGCGCAGATGACCACTTGGCCGTTGGCAAAGGGCTTCGAGACGAGTTACCTGGATGCAGAGACGGGTGCTACCCCGCTCTATTACCTCAAGCACATGGTGAAGACCGGTGACCTGAGCGTGATGGACAACCTGCCGGCACTGCGTGACGCTTTCTTGGGTGCTATGGGCGGTTCGCTCGGCGAGGTATGTGCATTGGCACTGATCCTCGGCGGTCTGTTCCTTATTTGCACACGCGTCATCACATGGCATATCCCTGTTTCGATCATCGCTACGGTGGCACTCTTCGCATGGATTGGCACACCGGCCGGCATGGAGAGCAGTCAGTATGTCGCATACCAACTGCTGAGCGGTGGTTTGATGCTCGGTGCATTCTTCATGGCTACCGACTACGTGACATCTCCGATGTCCGCTTGGGGACAAATCATCTTCGGTATCGGTATCGGCTTCATCATGATGGTCATCCGTACTTGGGGTGCTTATCCTGAAGGAATGTCGTTCGCCATCCTGATCATGAACGCGTGCGTTCCTTTGTTGAACAAGATTCGTCCGATGCGTTTCGGCGAGAAGAAAAAATAAGGAGGTACAGCTATGGAAAAACTACAGAGTTCATTCAAAAACATGGTGCTGAGCCTCGTTATCATCTCGATGGTGGCAGCAGGCGCACTGGCCGGCGTCTATCTCTTGACGCTGGAGAATATCGAAGCACAGAAAAAAGCGAAACAGGAGGCTGCGAGACTGGCCGTTCTCGCCGGACATGAAGACGGCACTGCTATTGAGACCAGCGTGGATGGTTTCGGCGGCCCGATCCGTGTGATGGTTGGTTTCGATGCGGAGGGGAATATCCTCGGTTACGAGATTCTCGAGCATCAGGAGACTCCGGGCTTGGGTTCGCACATCGTACACTGGTTCAAGAACGCTGACAAACCGGGTCAGAACATCATCGGCCGCAAGGCGGATGGCAAGTTCGCGGTAAGCAAAGACGGTGGTGACGTAGATGCTATCACAGCCGCTACGATCTCCTCGCGCGCTTTCCTCAAGGCCATCAATCAGGCTTATGCAGAGTTCAAAGGCGGCGACGTAGAGGCGCACACCGGTGCCAGTCAACTGAACAACGAGCAGGAAGTAGTGCATATTCACGGCGAGCGCGTGGAGGATAAAGAAGATCCCCGTGCCGCACTGGAAGCAGAGCAACTGCAAGACGCTAAAGAAATGGAACAAATAATGGAAAGGGAGGTAGATCATGAGTAACGCTTTCAAAACATTCACCAACGGACTTCTGAAAGAGAACCCGACTTTCGTGCTCGTTCTCGGTATGTGTCCGACGCTGGCTACGACGACCAGCGCTATCAACGGTATGTCCATGGGACTGGCAACGATGTTCGTGCTCGTCTGCTCGAACACCGTGATCTCGCTGCTCAAGAACCTCATCCCGGACAAGGTACGTATCCCGGCATTTATCGTGGTCATCGCCACTTTCGTGACGCTGGTACAACTGGTGATGCAGGCTTACCTGCCGGCTATCTATGACGTGCTGGGTCTGTTCATCCCGCTGATCGTAGTGAACTGTATCGTTCTCGGACGCGCGGAAGCTTTCGCAGCAAAGAACAGCGTAGGTCTCAGCGCGCTTGACGGACTCGGTATGGGTCTTGGATTTACCTTGGCGCTCACCCTGCTCGGTGCCATCCGTGAGTTACTCGGAACGGGTGCATGCTTCGGATTCCAACTCTTCCCGGACAACTACGGCGCACTAGTATTCGTCCTCGCTCCGGGCGCGTTCATCGCGTTGGCATATTTAATGGTCATTATTAACAAATTACAGAAGAAATAATTATGGTTTACTTTTTAATTTTCATCTCTGCGATATTTGTTAATAATATCGTATTGAGCCAATTCCTGGGTATCTGTCCGTTCCTGGGAGTAAGTAAGAAAATCGACACCGCAATGGGTATGAGTGCAGCGGTTATCTTCGTGCTCACGCTCGCTACGGTTGTAACATATCTGTTACAAATGTTGCTGGTTAAATGGGGTCTGGAGTTCTTGCAAACCATTCTCTTCATCCTCATCATCGCTGCTCTCGTGCAGATGATCGAGATCATGCTGAAGAAGGTCAGTCCGGCACTCTATCAGGCGCTGGGTGTATTCCTTCCGCTGATCACCACCAACTGTTGTATCCTCGGTGTAGCTATCCTCGTAGCTAACGGCACAGAGAAGTTGCCGATGGGCGCAGAGCACGGCATGTTAACCGGCACACTGTTCGCTTTCGCAACCGCACTGGGCTTCGGTCTCGCACTCATCCTCTTCGCAGGTATCCGCGAGCAATTAGCCCTTGCCAAAGTGCCCGAAGCAATGAAAGGCACGCCGATTGCCCTTCTGACCGCCGGCCTGCTGGCGATGGCTTTCATGGGCTTTAGCGGAGTGGTATAATCATCGGACACGAATAATTCTTTTGAGGGCGCGCGTACACATATACGCGCGTTCTTTTTTTATTATAGGCTACCGGTACAAAATGATCGGGTTAAGTCAGAGTTAAATCAGAGTTATATCAGAGTTATATCGAGTACACTTTTTAAAATTTTAACATTTTTTCTTATTGTTTTGGCGATTTTCTTTCAATTTTTGTATGTTATGCAACAATTCATTTGCAGGATTCAAAGAATTTTTGTAACTTTGCAGCCGAATCGGCTCGTGCGCACATATATGTACTTGCACGCACGCGAGGGGTATTAGCTCATCTGGCTAGAGCGCGACACTGGCAGTGTCGAGGTGAGCGGTTCGAGTCCGCTATACTCCACAAATAAAAATACATAATATTATGACAAACTTTAAACGTTATTTAACCTTATTTATTTTCGCCCTCTTCACGGCATTCTCCGTGCACGTGTGGGGAGCAGACACAAACACCCCAGTAAGCGGTTCTACGTATAGGTTTAAAGCAACTCTTAGCGATGTCGATTATTACCTCGTTGCACCTACATCATCAGGAATTGGTACCGTTACTACAACCGAAGCCGAAGGAACTATATTTACATTCACAAAGGAGTCTAGCAACTGGTATATTACCTTTGAATCAGGAGGAAATACATATTACATGTACGAATCTGGTAGTAATGGTCAGGTAAGCATTAGTACAACTAAGACGAAGGTTTCAATGGTTACTACTGATGGCGACTATGCTAAAATTGGAGGTTCAAAATGGATTCAATTTAATGGAGCCGCTAATCCAAAACGCATGGGATGTTACTCCTCTAGCCAAACAAAAGTAAAGTTATCCGAAGCTTCAGGTGCGTCATGCTCCACTGACCCGACTGTAGGAACAATTATGAATGCTGTTAGCGGCATATCTGCTACAGGCGCCACTTTCAGCACATCTGCTGGTGTCACAGCCGGCACTGACTGTTCCTTCACAGAAGTGGGCTTTGTATATAATACAGCCGGTACCCCTACCATTTCTGACACAAAGGCGGTTATTGATAGTTATACCTCTGGCAATTTAAACAAATCTGTTTCTGGTCTGACTCCAAATACCACATACTATGTTCGTGCGTTTGCCACTAATGGCCATGGCACATCGTATAGTGATCAAAAGTCTTTCAAAACAGACGAACTGACAGGAGAAGATTTCGAATTAGTAACCGATGTAGATGACCTTAACGATGGAGACGAAATAATTCTTTTGAATATTGCCGGCGATGCTGCCATGGGCCCACAATCAGGAAACAACTGTCCAGAGGTAGCATCTGGTATAAGCACTTGGTCCATTAGTGGAGATGTCGTTACAGTAGTCAGTGGTGTACAAGTTATCACATTAGGAATCAGTAATAGTCACTGGACATTTGATACCGGAAGTGGTTACTTATACGCAGCAAGTAGCGGTTCTAACCACCTTAAGGTTCAAAATCCTAATGATGCTAACGGAGAATGGACTATCAGTTTAAACGCAAGTAGCGAGGCTACTATTACCGCTCAAGGTAGTAACACGCGTAATCTTCTTCGTTATAATTCAGGTAGTAGTATTTTCTCTTGCTACGGTTCTGGTCAACAACTCGTTAAAATTTACAAAAAAGCGAGTGATTGTACGCCTCCGGGAACAGCACTATCTATTACGAATGCAGCTACCGCATATGTGGGCACACCGCTCAGTTTGACTTATACCGGCGGTAATGGAGGATCCGTCACATGGTCCGTTACGAATGGTACAGGCTCTGCCACAGTTACGGGGTCTACACTTACTCCGACCGGCGCCGGAACAGTTACTGTCAAGGCTACTCAAGCTAAACGCGTTGTCGGTCTTACCACCTATTGCGCATCCACAAAAACACAAGTCATCACTATTTCAGAGGCTCCTGTAACGGTACGTTTCTTCAATGATGGAACGCTGTTAGGTGCGCAAACGCTTGTCATTGCATCGGGAGCTACTCTGGGTGCCTCGCTGCCAACGCTGACAACCGGAGATGCATGTGACGCGACGAGTAATAAATTTGCCGGTTGGACGAAGCAAGAGATTGAAGATCCGGCGGCTACCATCGACTTGAGTCAATTTGTTGGCCCAGACACGGAGATCTCCGAAAATCTGGATCTAAATGCGTTGTGGGCAAGTGAAAATGCCACTCCTTCTACCTTTGATGCATCCAGCACTGGTAATATCACCGAGTCTTCTTCCTATTGGGAATGGAGTGAAAATACGACCGGCGCTATATTCGGAGGAGGATACACCGCTGAAGATGCCGGTAGTTATTTCGAATTTGAGAAAGGTAGTAGCAAACTATATATCTACGTTGAAGCGCCAACTAATACGCTTGTTTCAAGATATGTGCTAACCATCAATGGAACTGTCGGCACATATGGCATCGGCACACCCGACTATGGTACGCTTACCACCTCGGGTTCCACCCAAACTGTAACAAATATCTGTGCTTCTGGTACCCTTTATGCAAACGCCGCATCTTCCAGCAATACCTACATTCGCATAAATAGAGCAGATGTCTATAATTACAACAATTATCTGACGCACTGCTCGCGAGTTAAGCAACCGGTAATTTCTCCGGAAAGCGGAACTTATTATCGCAGTGGGGATCAATCTATCACAATAACGAGCGCAACAGACGGAGCAAGTATCTATTATACCTACACCACCGATGGTAGCACTCCTGCTGATCCAACAAGCAGTAGTACGCTCTATAGCGCTGCTATTCCGTTCAGCACGTTCACCGCGGGGCAAACCGTAAAGATTAAGGCAATTGCTATCAAAGGAGGCATGAGCGACAGCCGTATTACTTCTGTAGAATATGTCATCTATGAAGGCAAATGCCAACGTCCCACCTTCACACCGGGTAATGGTACATATACCAGTCCTCAGAGTGTTGTGATTAGTTCTACAGAAGGTGCTACTATATATTACACCACAGATGGAACAGATCCTTCTTCTTCCGGCACACGCCTCGTATATAGTTCGGCTATTGCGGTTGACTATGGAGAAACAACCCTCAAAGCTTATGCCGAGAAAACCAATTATGTACCGAGTGACGTAGCTACCGCTTTGTACACCGTAGAACAACCGTACATGATTACATATCACGTGCCTGCCGGTTATGAAGCACCAGCAGCTGAATATGTGGCATCGACTGTGCTGCCCACTGGTATCATTGAGCCATGCGATGACTGGCGATTTGTAGGATGGAGCACTACTAATATTACCACACAGACGGAGACCGCAACGGTTCTCAGTGGCGAATATAGCCCGACAAGCGATGTAGATCTGTATGCGGTCTATGCAGCAGAAGAGACCACTTCCGGCGCCGCGAAGTACAATAAAGTTACTGCTGCGCAAACAGACTATTCTGGTGAATACCTGATTGTATATGAGACAAGTGGAGTTGCATTCGACGGAGGATTGACTACGTTGGATGCAGCAAGTAATACCGTCGCTGTCTCTATTTCTGATGGGACCATCACTGCTACCTCTGCTATGGATGCAGCGAAATTTACCATTACCAAAACGTCAAGCGGCTATACCATTGTCAGCGCTTCCGGCAAATACATCGGCAGGTCTTCAGACTCTAACGGCATGAACGAAGGTGCTTCTGCTCAATATAACACCATTAGTGTAACCAGTGGAAACGCGGATATCGTGGGTTCCGGAGGAGCTCATCTGCGCTATAATAGTTCCTCTGGCGATTTGCGATTCAGATATTATAAATCCAGCTCTTATACCGGTCAAAAAGCAATTCAGTTATACAAGCGCGCAAGTGGTGTTACTAAAACATATTATATCAGTTCTCCTACTTGTACACCGTGTACCGAAGCAGCTGTTACTCTATCACAAACGAGTGTACTCCTCAAATCGGATGCGTCTACCACCATCACTGTAACAACCGACAATACCTCAGAGATCGTCATTGAAATAGGCGATTTGGATGTCGCAGAAGCGGAAATTGCGGGTAATGTCATAACAATTACGGCAGTAAATGATGGTACTACCGAGCTGACTATTCGCCAGAATCGCGACAAGTCCGATCTTGCCCACCCAATATGTGCGGTAACAAAAGTGGTTCCTATTACCGTAAAAGACGCATTGATTGACGTTGTAGAAGTAGGTACTGACTTCATCACGATTGAGCATGACTACGGAGGCGGAACCTCCATCACCATGCAAGAGCAGTTGGTAACGCTTGATGGAGATCCGGCAGAAGATCTTTTCTTCTCGAAGTACTATGAGGCAGCAAGCAACATGAAATTGTTCGCCATCTATAACGGAACCGAAGATCCTATCGATCTGAGTAAGATTCGTATCCGTAGTGTTGACAATATTACCACGTCTAAATGGGCGAACGGCAATGGAAAACTGAATTACATCGAACTCGGCACTATCAACCGCCTCAAGAAAGATCACAGAAACTTTATGCTTGAGCCATTTACGGAGATTGTATTCTGGTCCAACAATAAGGGTGGTACGGATCCTACCGCGGCACAGTATATCAACAATAAAGCGCTACGCGGATGTATCTCCATGGAAATTAAGGTGAATGGCGTTTTAACCACCTTTACCTATGATGACTTGGCAAATGATCGCGTCCCCAACTG
>CADBVL010000041.1:11088-23545 GCA_902798015.1 uncultured Bacteroidales bacterium | reverse complement strand
TGCGACCAATAATGCCCACATGTTCTATCTCGTATTGCCGAGTCTGGAGGCACGTACGGCGCTGTTGGCGTATCTGAAGGAACATGAGGTGTATGCGGTCTTCCATTATCTGAGTCTGCATAGCAGTCCCTATTATCACGATAAACATGACGGAAGGGCGTTGCCGGAATGCGACCGCTATGCCGATTGTCTGGTGCGTCTGCCGCTGTTCTACGACCTGCAAATGGAGGATGTGAATCATATATGCGATTTGATCGAAGCATATTATCGTTAACGCTGCTGGTGGTGTCGCTGGCATGGACCTTATGGTTCGTCTTTGCCGGTTTCGGCAACCATCAGGATCCGCTTTACTGGTTGTATAAATACCAGCACCTCGAGGGCGGATGGATGGCTGTGGGGGCATTGCTCACCGGCGGTGCTGTCGTGCGGCTCTTCGGTGCGGAACTGTTGCCGTTACGCCTCTTCGGATGGCTCTGTACGGTGGCAGCGATTGCTCTGCCTTACTGCTGCTTGTTAGATAGTGAGCAGCGGAAAAAGAACCTCCATTGGTTGGCGCTCACTTTTCTGCTGACAGGGTATGGTGCCTTTCAGGAATTCAGTCCCGGTACCCTGACAGTACTGTTACTTTCCGCTCTTTGGGTGACAGCAAGTAAATTAGAAATTAGAAATCAGAAATCAGAAATCATTACGGCTATCCTCGCGGGATTAGCCGTAAGTGTGCGTTTCCCGAACATACTGGTGCTGTTGGTCTTGATCCCGTTGTGGAAGAAACGCAGTCTGTGGTGCGTGCCTGTTGCGGCTGCAACGGCAGGAATCGTTTATCTGTTGGGGTATCTCTTTATCACACCCGCTCCGCTTGATGCCGCCATGACGAGTCATGACCTTTGGCCGATGATTACCAAACTATGGACGAATGCCGGTAAGCTTATCGGTTTTCTCCTTCTCGGTATCGGAGTGATGGGAGCCTCTTCCCTGACCCTCCCCCTAAAAGGAGAGGGAAAACAGATTGCCGCCGGACTGATAACCGGTCTTGCGCTCGTTCTGTATATCGCGTACGTTATCCCGTCTGCGCAGTGGTACAATATCGACCTGACCTATCTGGTTTCTGCGTTGTGCCTTGTGATAGCACTAACCACTAACCCTCTAACCACTAACCCTCTAACCTCTAACCCTCTAACCTATGGAGCTGTCATCCTGATGATAGCGACATTAGGTACCGACACGGCCTGGCTCAAACTCTTTCCGGCGGTGCTGTGCTTATTGCCGGTAGCCGCTGCGCAGCATGCAGCACCCATGCGGAGCTATCTATGGTGGGTGTTGTTACCGGTGACGATGATGGTGATGGTTCGGCATAGTACGAACAGCATCGGCAAGAACGACCTTACACAAGCGACCACCATCAGCGTCATCACCCCTTATCGCGGTATCGCCGTCACTGATGCCCAGGAAGCGCGTATCCGGCAGTATAGGGCAGACTATGACAGTCTGCGTTTAGCGTTTAGCGATGAGCGTTTAGAGGTGCTCGCGCTGGGGCAGGAGAACCATCTGATGCGGGCTGTTACGGGCTGCGAGGCAGCGCGATACAATGAGTTCTGGTCGAATATATACGATTCCGTCTATACCTCCAAATACCGCCTGATCATCGAAGCGGAACGACCTATTGTCTTCTGCTCCTTCTCGCCGCAGTTCAAGACCAAACCCGAATACAAAGACCGACAGAGCGCTATGGAGTGCATGCTCCGCGAACAGGGATATCAGGAGATGGACAGGAACACGTATAAGTATATGATATACGTGCCCTAACAGCTAATAACTAATAGCTAACAGCTAACAGCTGAGTATGATTAAGAAATTCAATGATATCATAGCCGACCTGAAGGCTGACAAGTACGCACCGGTGTATGTACTGTGCGGAGAAGAACCCTATTATCCGGACCAGGTGTGTGACTATATTGCGGAACATGCGCTGGATGAGATGGCGCGTGAGTTTGACCAGCAGATAGTGTATGGCCGTGACCTGCAGAACGCCGATATCGCGTCCGTCATCAGTGCGGCACGCGGTTATGCGATGATGGGTGGCCGCAAGGTGGTTATTGTGCGCGAAGCGCAGGCGGTAAAGAAATGGGAGGCATTGGAGGCATATCTCAATAACCTCATGCCGCAGACGGTACTGGTGATCTGCTTCAACGGCAAACCAGACAAGCGGCAGGGAGTATGGAAGACAGCGGCGGAGCATCCGCAGGTGGTGTGGCTGCAGTCCGACAAACTGCGGGACTATGAAGTGGAACGATGGATTGCTACATATATTGCTGATTTTAATCAATCACAAATCACAAGTGGCAAATCACAAATCACTATCGACCCTCGTGTAGCACCGCTTTTGGCGGATCATTTGGGAACGGACCTCTCGGCGATAGTCGGGGCGGTACAGAAACTGATAGATGGCCGTCCTGAGGGAGACAACACCATCGACGCGGCACTCGTGGAGCGCAATATCGGTATCTCGAAGGATTATAATATCATTGAGTTGCAGTCGGCGCTCATACGCGGAGACGTAGCGCGTGCTCACCGAATCACGCAGTATTTTGCATCCAGCAAAGACCATGTGATGGTGCGCGAACTGGCGCCGTTACAGACGTTCTTCTCCAACCTGCTGATGTACCATTACCTGCCCGACAAGAGTCAGGCGAACGTAGCGAAGGAGTTAGGTATCAACCCCTTCTTTGTACGCGACTATGCTACCGCGGCGAAACGGTATCCTGCAGGGAAGACATTCCTGATTATCGGGTATCTGCGCGAGATGGATGCGCGGTACAAAGGTATCAACAACCCTTCGGCAAAAGATGCCGATTTATGGAAGGAGTTGATCTATAAAATTATGCATTAATCCCGGCTGCCTTCTCTGTAGGGAGGGGTTGGGGGTAGGCTCTTTTTCATCGGTTCCCAGAGAACAGGGTAACCATGCTGTGTCACCCGGAGAATACTATCCAACTGGTGCTGTGTCAGTGCCGGTTTTTTCTTTAGTCTATTGGCTATGGTGTACATCGCAGGACGGACATTCAGTTCTTCCTCATGAGCTGCATCAAACGCCACGCGTTCGGCTTCCAGTTTCGCCAATACTTTCGGGTATATCTTATCGAAGAGTTGCGGATGGGCAGTGTACCAAACCAAAGACGAGTCGAACTGCGCTTGCGTCACGCCGTGTTTCTCCAGCACCTCGGCGTAGTAGATGTCCGCTACGTCATTATGCCCGAATTGCAGACCCGACACTTGCAGCAGTGCATCGGTCTTATGCAGATCGACCATGATGTCCCGCATCTCCCACGAATGTAAGATCCCCTTCGGCCGACAGCCCACTAACAGGACCGTTAGAAACAATCCTATTAGTATCTGAGATTTGATATTTGAAATTTCCCCTTTCATCCGTTCATTCGTTCACCCGTTCATCCGTTCACCCGTTCATCCGTTCACTCTTATTGAGCTCTTTCATGTAGAAAAGCAGAATCACTGCAACGGCGCAGGTGATGCAGCTGTCGGCGAAGTTAAATACAGGACGGAAGAAGATCACCTCGCCTGCACTGTTATGGATCAGCGGGAAGTAGAACATATCTACTACGCGGCCGTAGAACCACCCTGCGTAACCGAACAGTTTGCCGTAGAACACACAATCGATGATGTTTCCCAATGCGCCGGCGATGATGAAAGCAATGGTGGCGAGGAAGCCTGTTTTTGTCTCGGGTTTATGGATCAGCACGTGTGCGTACCAGCCCAACAGACCTACCGCTAACAAGCGGAAGAGGGTCAATGCCAGTTTGCTGAACCACTCAATACCGAAGGCCATGCCGTTATTCTCGATATAGCATATCCAGAACCATGAGAATACCTCACGGCTCTCGCCTAATGCAAAATGCGTGGCGATATAGAGTTTGATAGCCTGATCGATGATCAACGATAGCAACACTATCGCAATCACCATCAGCGTCCTTTTTGTTACACTGTACTCCATACTCGTTCATTCGTTCATTCGTTCATCCGTTCATTCGTTCACCCGTTCACCCGTTCATCCGTTCACCCGTTCATCCGTTCATCCGTTCATCCGTTCATCCGTTCACTCCAAACGCAGTTTTAACGGCCTCAATGCGGTCAAGTTTCTCCCATGTGAATAGTTCCACTTCGCGGGTATATTCATGGTCGTCGGCATCGAGGAAGGTCTTTGTGACAATCTCGTTCTTGCGTCCCATGTGTCCGTAGCGTGCGGTCTCTTCATACATCGGTTGTGTCAGTTTGAGGTCGCGTGTGATAGATGCCGGACGGAGGTCAAAGAGCAGACGTACGGTATTGGCTATCTCGGCATCGCTCATAGCTACTTGGGCTGTTCCGAAGGTGTTAACGTACAGCGAGACGGGTTCGGCTACGCCAATGGCATAACTCACCTGTACCAATGCCTCGTGCGCCACGCCGGCTGCTACGAGATGTTTCGCTATCCATCGTGCCGCATAGGCTGCCGAGCGATCCACTTTCGACGGGTCTTTTCCGCTGAACGCACCGCCGCCGTGAGCACCGCGACCGCCGTAGGTATCTACGATGATCTTGCGTCCCGTCAGACCGGTGTCGCCGTGAGGACCGCCGATGACGAAGTTTCCTGTCGGGTTAACCAGCAGTTTCGCTTTCGGATCTTCGAGGAACTGCTCCAGCAGATGACCGTAACGCGAGTCACGCGTCGCAACGCGGGGAAGGAGAATCTCGATGATATCATGCTTGATCATCTCCGGCGTCACCAGCAGGTACTTGTCGCCGATGTGTATCTTCTCGTCATGCTGCGTGGAGAGCACGATGGTATCGATGCGTACGGGGCGCTGTCCGCATGGCTTTCCGTCTCGGTCACTGACCGCGTCGTACTCGATCGTCACCTGCGATTTGCTATCAGGACGCAGATAGGTCATCTGCTGACCTTCTTTACGAATACGCGCGAGCGTAAATACTAAGGTATGCGCGAGATCCAGCGTCAACGGCATATAGTTATCCGTCTCGTCGGTGGCGTAACCGAACATCATTCCTTGATCTCCGGCACCTTGTTCCTCTTCCGCTCCGCGACTTACACCCATGTTGATGTCCGCACTCTGCGCATGAAGAGCGGTGAGGATACCGCAACTCTCCGCTTCGAATTTATACTCCGACTTCGTGTACCCGATCTCGGCGATGGTCTTTCGGGCGATCTTCAGCAGGTCCACCCATCCTTTACAACTTACTTCGCCGGCGATGACCACCTGTCCTGTGGTGCACATCGTCTCACATGCCACATGCGCATGGGGATCCTGCGCTAACATATTATCCAATATGGCGTCCGATATCTGGTCCGCCACTTTGTCCGGGTGTCCTTCCGACACCGACTCTGATGTAAATAAATAATGCATAGTATTGTTCACAAAAAAATCCACAAGCGACTGTTTTAGCTTGTGGCACAAGTTTTAGCATTGTTTTAACGAGGTTGCAAGCAGTCAAATCCATCCTCTGTTTCAAATCCGCTGCAAAATTACAACAAAAATTGCACATACGCAAATTTATATGTTATTTTTTCGCTTTTATTTGCAAATTTGAAAAATTTGTAGTATCTTTGCAGCCGATTTTGGAAATAACTTATTGTAAACAATAAAACAATCAAATAAAATGGCAAAAAAGAAAGAAGAGTTCGCTAAACAAGACGAACAGTTGCAAGAAGTAAATGAAGCGCTGACAGGCGCCGGTAAATGGATCGAGGACAACGCAAACCTCATCAGTTGGATTGTATGCGGTATCGCCGTCATAGTGATCGGCATCATCGCCATCAACACCTATGTCATCAAGCCGAAGGCTGCAGAGGCAGCTAATGAGAACGCCAAGGCAGAAGCTTATTTCCTCGCCGGCGATTTCGACAAAGCGCTTAACGGTGACGACGCTGAGTGCATTGGTTTTGAGGCTATCGCACAGGAGTACAAGCATTTCCAGCAAGGCGAGCTTGCTGCCCTCTACGCAGGTATCTGCTATTATGAGAAGGGCGAGTACGAAGAGGCTGCCAAGTATCTGAAGAAATTCTCCGCCGGCGACCTGAACATCAACCCCGCTGCTCATCAGTTGCTCGGAGACGCGTATGTCGAGTTGGAGGAATACGGCAAAGCAGCCAAGGCATTTGAGGCAGCTGCCGAGTCCGGCAACGAGATCATCGCTCCGATGAGTCTGAAGAAAGCCGGTATCGTCTATCTGCATGAGGGCGAGAAAGCGAAAGCACTCCGCGCGTTCAAGGCTATCAAGAACGATTACCCGCAGAGCGCAGAGGCGCAGGATATTGACAAATATATCGCTGTAGCCGAATAAATCGCACATGGTATGACTACTGATTTCTCGAAATACGATGCGAATCAACTGCCTAGCGCTGAGGTCCTCGGACGTCAGCGCTATGCAATTGTGGTAGCAGACTGGAATAACGACATCACCTATCCGATGATGCTCGGCGCAGTGGAGACGCTCACCAAACATGGCGTGTCGGTGGATAATATCGATATCGTGCATGTTCCGGGTGCCGTCGAACTGACGTACGGTGCTGCGCGCATCATGAAGGAGGAGCGCATCGATGCGATTATCGTCATCGGTTGCGTCATCCGCGGCGACACCCCGCATTTCGACTATGTGTGTCAGTCCGTGACGCAAGGCGTAGCATCGCTTAACACGCAAGGCAAGGTGCCCGTCATCTTCTCCGTTCTCACGGTGAACGACAAGCAGCAGGCACTCGACCGTTGTGGCGGCCGATTAGGCAATAAGGGCGTTGAGGGAGCAGTGACCGCCATTCATATGGCTAACTTGTAAAGTTTAGAGTTTAGAGTTTAGAGTTTAGAGGTGAAGGTTTATAAGTTCGGTGGTGCATCGGTGAAGGACGCGGCAGGTGTCCGTAACCTGGAGCGTATCGTCCGCGCGGCGGGCGGTGACCTGATGGTGGTTGTTTCCGCCATGGGCAAGACGACGAATGCCCTCGAACGGGTGGTGGAGTTTCTCGATGCCGGCAAGGAAGAGCAGGCGCTCAACCAATGGGTCGATATCATCGATTACCACGTAGCCATCATGAAAGAACTGGGTCTGCAACCCGGTTCGGACATCCGCCTGCAAGGCGAGATACCTTTTGATCCGCAACTGTCGCTCGACGAGAACTACGACCAGGTAGTGTCGCTCGGCGAGATCATGTCCACCCAGATCATCGCAGTCTATCTGCTCAAACAGGGACTGAGCGTCGAGTGGTGGAACATGCCGAAACTGCTTCGCACGGACAACACTTGGCGCGAGGCGAAGGTAGACAACGAGACGAGTGCGGCAACCATCCGCGCAGGGTGGGAGAGAGCCAACAGACCTTCCATTGTCGTGACACAAGGTTTCATCGGCGGCACTGCTGAAGGCAAACGCACGACGCTCGGACGAGAAGGATCGGACTATACCGCCGCTCTCTTAGGTAATTACCTTGATGCCGAATCCGTGACGATATGGAAAGACGTGCCGGGTATCCTGAATGCCGACCCGCGCCTCGAACCCGACACGATACTTATTCCCTCACTGCGCTATCAGGACGCTGTCGAACTCAGCTATTCCGGCGCGCAGATCATTCACCCCAAGACCATCCGTCCGCTGGAGAACAAACAGATACCGCTCTTCGTCAAACCTTTCGGCGATCCCGGAGCGGCAGGATCGAAGATAGCTGCGGACGGCGTAGGACCCATCGACGTGCCGGTGTATATCTGGCGCAAGAACCAGATCCTCATCACCATGCGCGCCAAAGACTTCGCCTTCGTGCTTGAAGAGAGCCTGAGCGAGATCTTCGAGATCATCCATCGCCATCGCCTGAAAGTGGCGCTGATTCAATCCTCGGCGGTTACTATCTCCGTGTGCGTCGATAACACGCGCTTTGTGCCCGAGGCGATAGAAGAACTGAAACAGCATTTCAACGTAACCTATAATGACCACCTGTCTCTGCTGACTATCCGCGGCACGACGCCTGAGATTCTCGAGCGCGCGAAGGCTGACCGAACGATCATGCTCAGCCAGACTACCCGCCGTACGGCACGACTCGTTGTCAAAGATTAATACCATGGAACACCTTAAGATTTATTTCACTGCAGCGTACTGGCGCGAACTGCTGAGCAATTTCGGACATGCGCTTTGTACCCTTAAGTTCTGGAAAGAACTGCTGATGATGACAGCCGGCATGAGTCTCGGCGCAGCCGCTGTCTATTATTTCCTTATGCCGAGTCATCTGATCGTCGGTTCTATCTCCGGTCTCTCGATCGTACTCAACACTCTCATTGGCGGCGATGCAGACACGTTCTCGTATATCGTGATGGGCATCAACGCTTTTTTGTTGCTCTTGGCTTTCCTGCTGATCGGTAACGAGTTTGGCGCGAAGACCGTCTATACGGCGATGATTCTGGGTCCGTTGACCCAACTATGGGCGCGTATCTATCCGAATACCAACTTCACCCACCAGGTGATCAACAATCCCGATATCCTCGCACAACTGCAGGCGGGACAGACAGTGCTTGATGCGCACGGTCACCCGTACGTCTTGAGCCGTTCGGGTGAAGTGTTGGAGCAAGTGCGCGAGTCGGTGATGAGCGGCGGACTGGGAGTAGGCGATGTGTGGTTTGACCTCATCTGCTTCGTGCTCTTACTCAGTGCCTGCCAGGCCTTCCTCTTCCGCATCAACGCTTCCACGGGCGGTCTCGACATACTCGGCAAGATTGTCAATAAATACCTGCATTTTGATATCGGTACTTCGGTTGCCATCGGAGGAATCATCATCTGCTGTACGTCCTTCCTGATCAACGACTTCCGCATGGTGGTTATCGGTATCATCGGTACATGGATCAACGGTCTGGCGATAGACTATTTCACAGCTTCGCTCAACAAACGCAAACGCGTATGTATTATCTCTAATGAACACGAGCGCATACGTGAGTTCATCATCAAAAAACTGCTGCGCGGCTGCTCGCTGTACGATGTACAGGGCGGTTACAGCGGCGAAGCGCACAAAGAGATACAGGTGCTGCTCACGCAGGACGAGTTCTCCAGCCTCATGGCTTTTGTGCGCGATAACAAACTGCAGGCTTTCATCACAGCCGGTAACTGCTCCGAAGTTTACGGCCTCTGGGCAAAACATTACAAGCATAACGGCAAACTGGAAGCATCCGTAGAAGACAAATAACAAACAAAGATATGAAACCAACATTATTCATTTTGGCCGCCGGTATGGGAAGCCGTTACGGCGGACTCAAACAACTCGACGGACTCGGTCCTAACGGCGAGACCATCATGGACTACAGCGTCTTTGACGCCCTGCGTGCAGGATTTGGCAAGATCGTGTTCGTTATCCGCAAGGATTTCGAAGCGGATTTCCGCGACAAAGTGCTGTCCAAGTATGCAGATAAAGTGCCCTGCGAAGTGTGCTTCCAGGCAATCGACAAAGTGCCGGAAGGTTGCACTTTCAATCCTGAACGCGCCAAACCTTGGGGTACCAACCACGCCGTGCTCATGGCGAAAGATATCATTCATGAACCCTTTGCCGTCATCAACGCCGATGACTTCTACGGCCGTGAGTCCTTCCAGGTCTTAGCCGACTATCTGCGTTCGATCGAGGGCACCGAGGGTAAGTACTGCATGGTCGGTTACCGCGTAGCGAATACCCTCAGCGAGAACGGAGCTGTCAGCCGCGGTGTATGTACCACCGATGCTGACGGACTGCTGACAGATGTCGTGGAACGCACAAAGATAGAGGATAAGAACGGCACCATCGTCTTCACCGAAGGTGATGTCGATACGCCGCTTGACCCGCATACACCCGTGTCGATGAACATGTGGGGCTTCACGCCGGAGTACTTCCAATACACGGAGAAAGCTTTCCGCACTTTCCTCGCCGAGCATGGTCAGGAACTGAAATCGGAATTCTATATCCCGACGCTCGTGAACCAGCTCATCGGAGAAGGCAAGGCTTCCTGTCGTGTACTCGATACCCCGTCGAAATGGTTCGGCGTGACCTACGCCGAGGATCGTCCGCAGGTGGTAATGAAAATCAATCAACTCATCGCCAAGGGAGAATATCCCGCTAAATTATTTTAACATGGCAAGAATACTTGTAACCGGTGGAACCGGATATATTGGATCGCATACGACGGTGGAACTGATGCAGCAGGGCTACGATGTGACTATTGTAGATAACCTCAGCAACTCGTCCATCGACGTGTTAGACGGCATCGCCGAGATAGTAGGACGCAAACCCGCGTTTGCGAATATCGACTGCGGTAACTTCATGGACCTGGATAATGTCTTCCGTGCATATCCCGATATTGTCGGAGTGATTCATTTCGCGGCCAGCAAGGCGGTAGGCGAGTCGGTTGAGAAACCGCTGCTCTATTATCGGAATAACCTCGGCAGTCTCTGTACGCTGCTCGAAGTAATGAAGTTGCACCAAGTGCCGAATATCGTCTTCTCGTCGTCCTGCACCGTCTATGGTCAGCCGGACGCCGCTCACCTGCCTGTTGACGAGACGGCGCCTATTCAAAAAGCGCTCTCGCCTTACGGCAACACCAAGCAGATCAACGAGGAAATCATCTGCGATGAAGCGCATGCAGACAAGAACCTTCATGCGACAATCCTTCGTTACTTCAATCCTATCGGCGCGCACCCGTCGGCACTCATCGGAGAACTGCCGAATGGCGTTCCGCAAAACCTGCTGCCGTTCATCACCCAGACAGCTGCCGGACTTCGTCCCGAACTGAAGGTTTTCGGCGACGACTATAACACGCCGGACGGATCGTGTATCCGCGATTATATTTATGTAGTCGATCTCGCCAAAGCGCACGTGAAAGCCATCGACCGAATGCTTCATGCCAAGGATCGCGAGCAGGTGGAGGTCTTCAACCTCGGTACGGGAACAGGTCTGAGTGTGCTTACGCTCATCAACGAGTTCGAGGCCGCTACGGGCGTGAAGATCCCATATACCATCGTCGGTCGTCGTGAAGGCGATATAGAAAAAGTATGGGCTGCGCCGAAGAAGGCCAACGAAGTGTTGGGATGGAAGGCGGATACTCCTATTCGCGACGTACTCGCATCTGCATGGAAATGGGAGAAGCATATTAGAAATATTAAATAGATGAGGGTGGAGAGCTGAAAGTGGAGAGATACCGTCCGGTCGGAATAACTTCTCTAAACTCTAAACTCTAAACTCTAAACTCTAAACTAATAAAGATGTTATATCCTTTTAAATTTCAGGCGCATTTGTTCCATAAGATTTGGGGCGGACATACCATAGAACAGTGGTATGACCATGTACCTGCCGACTATGAGAACGTGGGTGAGGCGTGGGTGATGTCGGATGTGGAGAAATATCCGACAGAGGTTGTTAATGGTTCACATGCCGGAGACAACCTGCAAGACTTGCTGGAGGTATATATGGATGAACTGGTCGGAGAACGCGTGTATGAATTGTTCGGCAACCATTTCCCTTTGCTGCTCAAGTTCATTGATGCAACGGACGACCTGTCGATACAAGTGCATCCGGATGATGAGTACGCCTTGGAGAACGAGCAGTGTCTTGGTAAGACGGAGATGTGGTACGTGCTTCCATCGTCCGAAGAGGCTTCCATCTATTTAGGGTGGAACAAAGAGATGAATGCGTCGTTGATCCATTCCGCCATTCAGGACGGTTCTCTCGCGCGTTACCTGCGCGAATATAAGGTACGCGCGGGCGATGTAGCATATATACCTTCGGGAACGGTGCATGCCATGCGGCGTAATACCATCGTGGCGGAGATCCAGGAGAACAGTGACGTTACCTACCGTCTGTATGACTATAACCGCGTAGGAAATGACGGGCGTATGCGTCCTCTCAAACTCGACAAGGCGTTGCAGGTAATGGATTTCAGTCCGAAGAACGAGGCAACCCTGACGCATCCGGAAAGCAAAGAGAACGGAGCGGTGAACCTGCGTAAGACCCCGTATTTCACAGCCAACCTGCTGACCCTCACTACCGCTGCGCAGCGCGACTATGCACCGCTGGATAGTTTTGTAGCGTATATGTGCGTGGAAGGTGCATGCACGATTGAGGCGCTTGACTGCGAAGCGGAAGACAGGTCCGTGACGATGCGTACCGGCGAAGCCGTGCTTATTCCGGCTATGCTGAATGACATACGCATCACACCGCAGGGCGCGTGCCGACTTTTGGAGATATATCTGGAAGAATAAAAAAAAGAGGCGAGCGCCTCTTTTTTTATTGGAAAAAACTGAAATGTACGCTACCGTAGGTACGCGTCTCTACATGATTCGGATGACTCGTGAAGTCCGTGTCTTTGCCGTGCTCTATCACCAGCCAGCCTTCGGGTTTCAATATGCCTTGTGTGAGAATGCAGTCAGGCAGAGTAGGTAAGGCTTCCAAGGCATACGGCGG
>CADBVL010000041.1:0-11072 GCA_902798015.1 uncultured Bacteroidales bacterium | reverse complement strand
TCGGCGAAGATCAGGTCGTACTTGGTACGGCACGCATTCAGGAACTTGAACACATCGCCGCGGATAACGGATAGGTTGCGGATGCCGAGTTGCTTGCAGCAGGCGATGATCCAATTCTGCTGTACATGCGCAATCTCCACAGCTGTCACTTCCCGTGCACCCCGACTGACGCACTCGATGCCGATACCTCCGGTTCCCGCAAAGAGATCCAGCATGTCGATGCCTTCCAAGTCCATACGGTTGTTCAGCAGATTAAACAGGCTCTCCTTGGCAAAGTCCGTTGTGGGCCTTGCGGTTATATTTTTAGGGGGCGACAACCGCCGCCCCCCATATTTGCCTGAGATAATTCTCATCTCTAAACTCTAAACTTTCAACTAACGCTACGCGTTACTCCCAGTTACCGGCGTTATTGTTCGGCGAGAGGATGTCACCAACCTTCAGTCCGGGGTAGTGCTCCAGTTTCTGCTCGCGGTCGATGAGGTTCACCAACTCCTGCTTGTTCAGGTCGCCCAGATAACTCTCGAACGGCGCGCGTGCTTCGAACAGAGGAACGCCTCGATCTCGAATAACTTACCCTCGCTGTACGGGATCTCTGTGATGGCGGCAATGCTCTTCTCGTCGTACTCACCCTTGTAGAGCGACTGCAGCATGTTCGACTCGATGGTGTCGCGGCGGAAACCGGCTAAACCGTTCTTGATCACGTCTGCGTCATTCTCCCAGATGTAAGCATAGAGCGCATCCGGCGTATCAAAACTATTCTTCTTCAGCGCTTTCTTCTTTGCTTCATCGAGGATCTTAATAGCCTTCGGCTCGGTCAAACCAGCCTCCAACTGCTTGTCCGTCAGACTACCTTCCTTCAGCACTTCTTTCTTCGGAGCGGTGCGGAGGAAAAGGAGCAGGCTGTCGAAGTTAGCCGTGAAACGACCGTTCTGGTGATGAAACTCCACCTCTGCGGTACGCAAATCAACCAAGTGCTTAATCACCGCTACCTCACGCTCAGCGCGCGTGTTCTCAAACTTAATAGGGGTCGTGACGCTCTTTACACAGAATACTGTCATCAGCACTGCGCACACTGCGAGCACACAAATAACAATGAGTCTTGTTGCTTTCATTATCGATTAAATTTAGTATGTTTGCAAAATTCCGCTGCAAAATTACTATTTTTTTTTGATATATGCAAAATTTTGTGAAAAATAATCGCGTTTATTTGTATAAATAGAAAATTTTCACTAAATTTGCAGACGTTTTTTGAATAGACCCTTATGGAAGACAGCAATAAAGTCCTTTATGACATCCTCAATGAGCGTCTGGAACTGCTACGTCAGTTAGATGCGGAAGGCGATTCGGAACATCGCCGTCATATCGCCAAAGAGACGCAGACACTGCATGCGCCTATGGCGCACCGTTTGGGTCTTTATCAGATTAAGACGGAGATGGAGGATCTCGCGTTGAAGTTCCTCGACTACGATACCTACAAGTACATCGCGCATGAGTTGAACGCGAAGAAGACGGAACGCGAGGCGTATATCGCGTCGTTCATCGCGCCGTTGGAGGAGAAACTCAAAGCAGAAGGATTCACCTTTACCATCAAGGGGCGCCCGAAATCCATTCATTCCATCTACCATAAGATGCAAGCGCAGCACTGCGGTGTGGACAAGATCTACGACCTCTTTGCGATTCGTATCATCCTTGATTCTCCTTTGGAGAAAGAGAAGTCGGACTGCTGGCAGGTCTATTCCCTCATCACGGATATCTTCCCGCCTAACCCAAAACGTCTGCGTGACTGGTTGTCCGTTCCGAAAGAGAACGGCTATGAATCGCTGCATACGACGGTACTCGGCCCGGATAAACGATGGGTAGAAGTGCAGATCCGTACCAAGCGCATGGACGAAGTAGCGGAGAAAGGAGTGGCGGCTCACTGGTCGTACAAAGGAGTCAAGGGTTCGCTTGTGCAGCGCAAGGGAGACGTGTATGTCTTCACGCCTACGGGTGACCTCCGCCGACTGCCGGAAGGCGCTACGGTGCTTGACTTCGCATACTCAATCCATAGCGAGGTAGGTGCGCATTGCGTAGGAGGTACCATCCGAAATCAGAACGTATCTATCCGTCAGAAACTGGAGAACGGCGACCAGGTGTCCGTCCTCACGTCCCCGAACCAGCATCCTAATGCCGACTGGCTCAATTTCGTTGCGTCCACCAAGGCGAAGAACAAGATTCGCCAGGCGCTCAAAGAAGTGGAGTACAAACAGGCGGCGGAAGGTAAGGAGATTATCGACCGTAAGTTCAAGAACTGGAAGATAGCGTACACCGAAGGTGACATCACCAAGATGGCGATTCGTTTGGGCTATAAGGCGGTGTCAGACATGTACCAGTCGGTAGCTACCGGCAAGGAGGATGTGCAGCGGCTCCGCGATGTGCTTACCGAACCCGAAGAAGCACCTACACAACGCGAACATACAGAGTATGTAGATAAAAGCGAACTCAAGGGCTTGGCGATCGAGGTGGATATGAACGTGAAGAACGTGGATTACAATCTTTCCAAGTGTTGCAACCCGCAGCCCGGAGACCCGATTTTCGCTTTCGTCTCGGTGCTCAAAGGAATCCGCATCCATCGTTGTGACTGTCCGAATGCCGAAGACATCCGTAACAGATATCCTTACCGCGTGTTACCGGCCCGCTGGGCGAAGAAAGGGGAGAAGTGAAAGAGTGAAAGAGTGAGAGAGTGAGTGAGTATCCAAGTATATTATTAGAGCAGGCAGTGAACCAGATGAGTTCGCTTCCCGGCGTAGGACGCAGAACGGCGCTGCGCCTCGTATTGCATCTGTTGCGGCAGTCGGACGAACAGGTAGAAGCGTTTGCAGGGGCTTTCACGCGACTGAAAAAAGAGGTGGTGTATTGCCGAGAATGTCATAATATCTCTGACACGGAAGTATGCCCGATATGCGCTTCTACGCGCCGTGACCACGCTACTATCTGCGTCGTGGAGAATGTGCAGGATGTCATGTCTATTGAGAATACAGGGCAATATACCGGAGTATATCACGTGCTCGGCGGTATTATATCGCCCATGGAAGGCATCGGACCAAAAGATATCGAGATTGACAGCCTTATCGAGCGCGTGGCAAAAGGGGATATCGAAGAGATCATTCTCGCCCTGCCGACGACCATGGAAGGCGACACCACGAATTTCTATATCTATCGGAGAATACAGAATGCCGGTATAGACGTGAAGATCTCGCAGATTGCCCGCGGAGTCGCCGTCGGCAACCAACTCGAATATACGGACGAGATCACCCTCGGTCGTTCCATTGTCAATCGAACAGAATTCAAAGGCTGAAAACTGAATATATATGGAAAACGTAGTTAGAAAACTTAATTGGATTTATTATGGTCAGATGGTCATAGCGCTTATCGTGCTGAGTGCGATGTACTATGCCTTTTCGAAAGGGCTGTACGAACCATGGGACAGGTTGTCCTCGAAAGGTCAGCTCATTCAGTACATCATCATCTTTGACGCGCTGATCACCATTCCGCTCGGATTGTATCTTGTCAAACTGTTCAAGCCGAAGACTGATAAGCAATATTTCAAAGTTGCGGCTTCCCGCATTTTGCTGGCAAGTAACACGATGCCGCTTGGTATACTCGCTTATTACGGTTTCGGATGTTACCAGTCTATGCTCTGGGTAGCAGCTATTGCGGCTATTGCGTGGTATTTCTCAAAACCGACCATCGGAAAGATGGAGCAGGAGATGAAACCCGAGGACCCGAATCAAGAAACGTATTAATTTAATTAGCCAGTAGCGAATGATTATAGCATGTGATTTTGACGGGACGATCGTGACGCACGAGTACCCGAAAATAGGCAAACCTATCCCTTTTGCCATCCAGACGTTGAAGAAGTTGCAGGACGAGGACCATCATCAGATCATCCTCTGGACAGTGCGCGAGGGCGCATTACTGCAAGAAGCGCTGGACTACTGCAAGGAGCGTGGCTTGGAGTTTTACGCAGTCAATTCCAACTATCCGGAGGAAGAACCCGAACATGGCACTCCGCGCAAGTTGGTGGCTGACCTGTGGATAGATGACCGTAACTTGGGAGGACTGCCTGACTGGGGCGTAATCTATAATATGATTCATTCCGGACATCCGTATGATCCGGTTCCGCAAGGCAATATGGAGGACTTGCGCCCGAAGAAAAAAGGATTCTTTGAACGGTTGTTTGACTAAATCAGACTAACGAGACACTATCGAGAGACTATCGAATCGGGGTTAAGTGCAGGTTAACACGGGGTTAAATGCAGATAAAGTTAAGGAAAATAGAACCTACGGATTTGCCGTTCCTCTATCAATGGGAGAACGATGCCTCGGTGTGGGCGGACGGCGCGAACCATAACCCGTTGTCCCAACAGGACTTGCGCAGTTATATCGAGTCCACCACCGGCGACATCTATAGAGACGGCCAGTTGCGGTTGATCATTGAAGAAACCTCTAACCCTCTAACCTCTAACCCTCTAACCCTCGGTTGTATCGATCTCTTCGACTTCGACCCGCGTAACAGACGTTCGGCGATAGGTATGTATATCGCGCCGGAGTTCCGCGGTAAAGGAGTGGGGAAGGAGGCATTGCGCCTACTCGAAGACTATGCTTTCGGGCACTTGCACTTACGCGTGCTCTACGCCGTCATCGCTACAAAGAATACAGCCTGCACAGCGCTTTACTGCCATGCAGGCTATAGTCCGTCGCCTCTTCCGAAGTGGACCCTGGAAGATGACGCGAATATATGGATTAAAAGTCCGATGACCAATGACCAATAAAAAATGGCACCGCTTGGTGCCATTTTTTATTATTACATCATTCCGCCCATCCCGGGATTAGCCATCGGTGCAGCCGGATGCTCTTCCGGATGATCCACAATGACGGCTTCGGTTGTCAGGAACATGCCTGCTACGGAAGCAGCGTTCTCTAATGCCACACGGGTCACCTTGGCAGGATCAACCACACCGGCTTTGAAGAGTTCTTCGTACGAGTCAGTGCGGGCATTGTAGCCGAAGTCGGCTTTTCCGGCACGAACCTTATCGACTACTACAGCACCTTCTTTTCCGGCGTTGTTGACGATCTGACGCAGCGGCTCTTCTATCGCGCGGCGTACGATCTCGATACCCGTCTGCTCGTCTTCGTTATCTCCTTTGAGTCCTTCGAGGGCTTTCTGCGCACGGATGTACATCACGCCGCCGCCCGGAACGATACCTTCTTCGATAGCGGCACGCGTAGCAGACAACGCATCATCTACGCGGTCTTTCTTCTCTTTCATCTCTACCTCCGATGCAGCACCTACGTTCAGTTGTGCCACACCGCCGGCGAGTTTAGCCAGACGCTCCTGTAGTTTCTCCTTGTCGTACGTGGACTTGGTAGCAGCGATCTGCGCCTTGATTTGGGCTACACGGTTGGCGATAGCCTCTTTGTTACCGGCGCCATTGACGATGGTTGTGTTGTCTTTGCTTACGTTGACAGTCTCGGCCGTACCGAGCATTTCCAGCGTAGCTTGCTCAAGGGTGATACCTTTCTCCTCACTGATGACGGTGCCTCCGGTGAGGATGGCGATATCTTCGAGCATCTCTTTGCGGCGATCGCCGAAGCCCGGAGCCTTGACGGCACAGATCTTCAGTTGCGCACGCAGACGGTTTACAACAAGCGCCGTCAATGCCTCGCTATCTACATCCTCCGCGATGATGAGGAACGGACGACCGCTCTGTACTGCCGGCTCGAGCACTGGAAGGAGCTCTTTGAGGTTGGAGATCTTCTTATCATAGATAAGAATGTACGGTTTCTCCATCTCTACCTGCATTGTCTCGGTGTTCGTGACGAAGTACGGACTGATGTATCCGCGGTCGAACTGCATACCTTGTACGACATCAATCGTGGTGTCCATACCTTTGGCTTCGCCGATTGTGATGACGCCGTCTTTGCTTACTTTGCGCATCGCATCCGCAATCAACTTACCGATCTCGGCATCGTTATTGGCGGAAACGGTAGCTACCTGCTCGATCTTGTCGAAGTCATTACCAACGACAACGGCGTTCTTCTTGATTTCTGCTACGACAGCAGCAACGGCTTTGTCGATACCGCGTTTGAGATCGAGCGGGTTAGCGCCCGCAGTGACGTTCTTCAGACCCACGCCTACGATGGCTTGTGCCAGAACGGTTGCGGTTGTTGTGCCGTCACCGGCTTGGTCACCGGTCTTTGACGCTACCTCTTTGACGAGTTGGGCTCCGAGATTCTCTGCGGCGTCTGCCAACTCAATCTCTTTGGCTACCGTCACACCGTCTTTGGTGATGTGCGGAGCACCGTATTTCTTGTCAATAATGACGTTGCGTCCTTTCGGACCAAGGGTTACTTTTACGGCATCAGCTAACTGATCCACTCCACGTTTCAGCGCATCCCGCGCCTCTACATTATATGTAATATCTTTTGCCATAATTATTGAATTTTTGCCAAAACGTCAGATTGTCTCATAATCAGGAATTTCTCTCCATCGAGTTCGAGTTCCGTACCGGCATATTTACCGTACAGCACTTGGTCTCCGGCTTTGAGAACCATTGCCTCATCTTTCGTACCTTCGCCTACGGCGAGTACCTCACCGCGAAGCGGTTTTTCTTTGGCACTGTCGGGGATGATGATGCCGCCGACGGTCTTTTCTTCTGCAGCCGCAGGTTTAACTAACACGCGATCTGCTAACGGTTGAATCTTGCTCATTGTATTTTAGTTTTATAACGATTGATCGAAATATTAGGATATCGGTATACCGAAATCCATTTAGCATTTATCAAACGCCGTGCCAATCGTTTTATAACTGCCAAAATGGCAGACTTGTCATTTAGTGCTCGATGATTTCGTAGGCCCAAGGTTGCAGATCGAAGTGTTCGCCGCTCTCCAGCGTGACACTTTGCGCTTGGTCACTCATGTTCATGACGGCGATGACGGTATTGGTGTGCCAGCGTCCTTCTTTGCTGCGCTTGCATGCGAAAATTGCCTCGTTGTCGCACGCAATGCGCTCCAGAGGTGCACCGACCTCCGGACTGAACAATGCCTTGTTGCGTTTGCGCAGAGCGTTTAACTGTTTGTATAACGCACCTTGTGCAAAGGTCTCATCGGTGTCAATCAGGTCTTTCTCGAAGAACTCCAGGCGGTGGTGGTTACCGCTGATCTGACCTGTGTACATCATCGGCATGCCGGGAACGATATAGCAGAAAGCGGCAAACAGATTGACTGCATCGCCCATCCGTTCCTGCTCTGTGCCGTTCCAACTGTTCTCGTCATGATTGGTGATGAAATTCATGCGAATGGCTTCGGGGCGAATCGTGGTATCTGCTTTCGCAAAATACGCCCATAAGTCCTCTACGCCTTTTTTGCCTTGTGCCACTTCGTTCATGATATGATGCAGCGTCCAGCCGTAATACATGTCGAAAGCTGTTTCTGTGAGTTCATCGGCTTTGTCCTCATCCTCCGCGAGGGTAAACATATTCGGATGTGTCTGATGCAGGTCTGCCATGGCCCAGTTCCAGAAGTCTGTTGGCACTTCGCCGGCTACATCGCAGCGGAAACCGTCGATACCTATCGAGTCCATCCACCAATGCATGGACTTAAGCATCTCGTTGCGCATGTCCTGGTTGTCGTAGTTCAGTTTGGAGATATCCGTCCAGTCATACTGAACCATCAGGTTTCCCAGACTGTCGCGATAGTGCCAGCCTTCGTTCTTGGTCCACTCGCTATCCGGTGCCGTGTGGTTAGCTACCCAGTCGAGAATCACTTTGAAACCTTGCTTATGGGCGGCTTTGAGGAAATGCTCGAAGTCTGCACGCGTACCGAATTCCGGATTGATGGCGCAGTAGTCTATGATCGAGTAGTAACTGCCGAGCGTACCCTTACGGGTGATTTTGCCGATAGGTTGACAAGGCATCACCCAGATGATGTTGATGCCGTTGTCCTTGAGCGTCGGAAGCAATGATTCGGCGGCTTGGAAGGTACCTTCCGGCGTAGCCTGGCGTACGTTCAGTTCATAGATAGTCGCGTCATACGCAAACTTCGGGTGACGCAACGGAGTGTTTTGGGCACAGCTGATGAATGCCAGCGCAGCCAGCGCAAATAAGAATGTCTTTTTCATAATATCTTAATTTTCAATCTTCAATCTTCAATGATCTGGTAGGTTAAGTCTTTGCGATTGATGATGACGGTAACCTTCTTGCCTAAGTAGATTCGCTGGTAGATGATCTCGTCAGGCCGGTCAATGAGCGGGATGAAGTCGCCGTAGAGAAGCGGCATCGAGTTGCGGCGCAAATGAATCAGTTCCGCTACGTTATTGCGCATGTCGCGTTCATCCAGGCTCAAGGTCTCGAAGCGCATCATGTGACGGTTGTCAGGGTCGTTGCCGCCCACTTCACCGTATTCGTCACCCTGGTAGATACAAGGTACGCCGGGCAGCGTCATGTTCAGCACTTCGAGCAGCAATGCGCGTTTGTATGCCACTTCGGCATCGCCGATACCCACCTCGCGGGTCCAGCCTTCCTCTTTGCCTTGACTCGTTATATCAATGTCTCCGCCGGCGATGGACGCAAAGCGTATCTGGTCGTGATTGCCGGAGATGTTACCCATCGTGTGGTGGGCACCGTACGTACGGAGAGAGGTCAATTCGTTATTCAGCACTTCGTCCATGCCCTTCAGTCCGCAGAGCGCTTCGCGCGCCGTGAAATAGACATTGAAGTCAAATTGCGCATCGAGCATGCCGGACTTCACATAACTGCCGATCAGTTCAGGACTGCCGTATGTCTCACCGATCATCCATATCGCGCGCCCCGGCCAACGCGTAGCGATCTTCTGACCTAACATACGCCAGTAACCTTCGGGAATATGCTTGCAGGCATCGTGACGGAAACCGTCCAGGGCATAGTTCTCCAACCAATACAGGGCACTATCCGTCATCGCTTCGCAAACTTCTTCGCGCTCCAGGTCCAGCGATGGGATATGCGTGTCAAACCAAGTCGTCAGACGTGCCTCGTCCCATAACTCGAAGTTACGCCGTCCGTCAGGAAGGATTGAGTCAGTATGCCAGTCGGGGTGGGACTGAAGGGTCGGAGAATTGATATGCATGTGGTTCGCTACATAGTCCAGTACTACGTTTATACCGTGTGCGTGCGCGGTATCTAATAAGGTGCGCAGTTCGTCCGGAGTACCGAAACGCTTGTCTAACATGGTGGCGTAGATCGGCCAGTATCCATGATAGCCGCTGAATTTCGTATATTCCTTTGACGGATCGTATTTATTACCGTTCTTGAATTCGTAACGGCCCCATGCATCCCACGGGTTCTGTGTGATGGGGCTTATCCAAATGGTATTCACGCCGAGTTGGTCGAAATAGCCGTCACTGATCTTATCCGTAATACCGGCGAGATCGCCACCCTGATAGTCCACTATATCCAATACCTCAGGACTGTTCATCTTCCAGTTGTTAGACGTGTTCCCGTCATAGAAACGGTCAACGAGCAGCGAGTAGAGTACCTGTGCCTGCGGGTCATGACGGTCCAACTGCGATGCATCCGTGACAATCTTACCGTCCTGCAAAGGAAGAAGCATGTCGTTGAAAAGGTAGGTCTCGTCCTCAGCAAAGATACGCAGGTAACTGCGACTCTCTAATCCACTAATCCGCTCATCCACTAATCCTTTCAAATCCAGCGTCCATGTGCCGTCCGGCTCTTCCTGCCAGAGACTATGGTCAATAAGGCTGTTTTGAACAAAGGCTTCGAAACTCGGGTTGGCTACGGTGTCGTAGAAACCGACGCGCAGGATGTCGTTTTCGTAGCCCAGCGATATCAAGGCTTGGCGAACGGGTTTGTTCGGCAATACAGGGATGGCGAAACTGCCGCTCTTGTCATGGAACGTCATGGCATGTATCGAGCGGTCGCGGTTGACGATATCCATCTCGCGTACCACTTTCGGCGTACCGATCAGGTTGATGCACTCCAGCGACTCGCCCGTTGTCCATTGCAGACCATCCCAGAGTGTCGTATCACCGTACAGAACCGGCACATAGTCCGTCAACACGATGTGAGTCGTGTCGCTCAACATACGAATAGGCATGATAGGCTTGCTCTTGGCGATCGTGTCTGCGATGTTACTACTGGGTTGACAACCCGCCCAAAGAAGGGCTGAAAAAACGAAAAACAGTACTTTTCTCATGGTTAAACACATTTTTGCGGCGCAAAAATACAAAAATATTTTCATATATGCAAAATTTTTACTAATTTTGTGCCATAATTTTTTTGTTATGACCATTCAAGAGTATTTTGCAGCGCATAGGGCGCGATTCATGGAAGAGTGGGCGAGTCTGATTCGTATTCCCAGTGTCAGTTGTCAGGAGGAGCACAAGCCCGACATGCTCCGTTGTGCCGAACGGTGGAAAGAACTGCTGCTCGCCGCCGGTTGTCAGAAAGCGGAAGTGTTGCCGAGTAAGGGCAATCCATTTGTCTATGCGGAGTACACCCCTCTAAACTCTAAACTCTCAACACTAAACGAACCAATACCAACGGTATTGGTCTATGCCCATTATGACGTCATGCCGGTTGAGCCGCTTGACCAGTGGAAGTCCGATCCGTGGGAACCGTCTATTCGCGACGGACGACTTTATGCCCGCGGGGCGGATGATGACAAAGGTCAGGCGATGATTCAAGCAAAAGCTTTCGAATACATGGCTCAGACTGGACAACTGAACTGCAACGTGAAGTTCATTTTTGAGGGCGAAGAAGAGATTGGCTCCCCTTCACTCGAGGCTTTCCTCGAGGAGCATAAAGAACTGCTGAAGGCGGATATTATCTTGGTTTCAGACACCTCGATGATTGGCAAGGACACCCCTTCTATCACTACCGGCCTGCGCGGACTCGCGTACTGGCAGATAGAAGTGGACGGACCCAACAGAGACCTCCATTCCGGACATTTCGGCGGAGCCGTGAAGAACCCCGTCAACGCCCTCTGCGAGATGTTGGCGAAAGTGGTGGATCAGGACGGACGGATCACTATACCCG
>CADBVL010000040.1 GCA_902798015.1 uncultured Bacteroidales bacterium | reverse complement strand
TCGTGAGTAATATCGGGAGTAAGTCAGGGGTATATCGTATCCTGCCAACCCCTATATATACTTTGTATATATCGCGTGATTTTAAAATTTACTTCTTCTCTGCAACTTTCTCTGCACCTGCGCCGCCCATTGCACATGTACCGTTGAACAATGCACCCGGCTCTACAATCAAGGTCTTTGTCAGTACATCGCCTTGTATCTTACCGCTTGCGCGGAGCGATAACTGCTGATGGCAGTTGATCTTGCCTTCCAACAGACCCATAATTTCTGCGTTCTGGCACACGATGGTACCTTTGACACGACCGGCCTCGCCGATAACGACTTTCCCGCTACAATTCAAATCACCCTCAATCATACCATCGATACGAAAATCGCTGTCTGCAGTAATACTGCCGACAATCTTGCTGCCTGCGGTTAATGCATTGAACATCAATCCGCTCTGTTGTTTCTCATTTGCCATAATATTTCAGTTTTAAATGTATTTCACAAAATTAGCGTGCAAAGATACAAAAATAGTTTCATATACGCAAGTACGCGCGCATTATTTTTGAAAAAAAATGCATTTCATGCCGAAAAATGAAAGACTTTCAACTTTTAACTTTCATCTTTCAACTTTTCTTTGTACCTTTGCATGCTATTTTGTGTGCAAAAATGAAAATTATACTCGTCATAGCTCTTGTCGCGGCAGCGATGTTGCTCCTCTCGGTAGGGGTAATCTTCCGTAAAGACCATTCCTTCCGCTCGCAACATATTCATGAAAATGAACGAATGCGCAAGGATCATATTCATTGCTCTACCGCACAGGATAAAGAGTTGCGACGTAAGAAATTGAAACAAATAGACACTAAAAATTTATAACACTTATGAACAAAATTACAATTATCGTAGAGTCGATTTTGGCAGCCGCAGTTGTTGCCCTGTTTGTGCTTTTCTTTACTGCTACTCCGCAAGCAAAAAAAGCGGATAGCCAGGAAATTATTGCGGAAGGAGAACTTCTCCCGATCGCCATCATCAACACGGACTCGATCCTCAAGCACTACACCCTCGCGGTAGAGGCTTCGGACAAACTCATGGCAAGTTATGAGGAGTCAACGGTGAAATTGGACACTAAAGCCAAATCGTTGCAGAAAGAGGCAGAGACCTTCCAGAAAGATGTCATTGACTTCCAGCGCAAACTCGAAGCGAATGCTTTCTTGAGTCGTGAACGTGCGGAGAGCGAGCAGGCTCGTCTGCAGAAGAAAGAGCAGCAACTCATGGCCAAACAGCAGGATTTGGAGAACCTCCGTCAGAAACTCAGTGCTGATTTTATGAACGAGCAGGCAGCTCTTACCCAGCAACTTCAGGATTCCGTTCAGGCTTACCTGCGTGAGTTCAATGCCGACGGCCGCTATCATCTCGTGCTCAATGACGCGGTGCTGATGAACAAAGTAGCCGGCTATGACATTACCGATGAGGTGATCGAAGCGCTCAACGCCCGTTATAGCAAGTAAAAATTGAAAAACTGAAAATGGAAAGGAAATGATTATGAAAAGCATTAAACTGTTACCTATGAAATGGCAGGGCTTAATGGTCCTTTCATTTTTCATTTTTCATTTTTCACTTTCCAATGCCCAACGTATCCCGCAAGCCATCGAATATACGGAGATCTATGATTTCCTCGAGGAGTTGACTACCGACGGTGTTATCCGCTCCAATTCGGCTGTCAAACCTTACACACGGGATTATATCGCGCGCCTGCTTGTGGAGGCGCAGAGTAAGGACTCGCTGCTCAATAGACGGCAACGCGATGACTTGCAATTCTATTTGCAGGACTATGCCTTGGAGTGCGACACGCTTCCTGTATATTCCAGTTACGGTCATCGTCATGTCACGCAATGGATCACGCCGGTATCGAATCTCTCGTTGGCGGATCCGTCGCTGCACATCCTGACCAAGGACAAGGTGTTCAAGATGCGCGTGCGTCCGATCTTGGGAATGGACTTGTATGTGAATCAGAAGGGCCTGCTTCAACATCGTTGGTTCGGTCTCGATATCCAGATGGATATCGCCAAGCACCTTTCTATCTGGGGTTCTATCCGTGATAACAGTTGGGGAGGACAAGGCATGCAGGGCTCGAAGATCCATTATGGTTGGACGCGGGTAGGAGAGACGATGGTCGGAACGCCGGCATTGAATAACATCCCGGGTGTACAATACAAAGAGGCTACCTACGGAGGTGACTTCTCCGATTCGCGCGGTGGTCTCTCTCTCTACACGTGGTGGGGATCTATCGGCGTGCAGCGTGAACGTATCACGTGGGGAGACGCACAGCATTGCTCGAATATCCTTTCGGCTCACAACCCTGCCGTGCCGATGGTAACCCTTCAGCTCACGCCTTGCAAATGGTTCCAGTTCGACTATTTCCATGCATGGCTACCCAGTAATGTTGTGGACTCTACGTATTACTACGTAGAGCGTGCGGATGAAGGCGTGGAGACACGTCAGTACCGCCCCGCTAACAAATTTATGGCGGCGAACATGTTTACGTTCATGCCCTGCAAATATGTGCAGTTCAGTTTTGGTAACTCCATTATTTACGCAGAGCGTAACGTACAGGCGGCGTATTTCATTCCGATCGCGTTCTTTAAGTCCTTGGACCACCTTTTGACGAAAGGTATCAACTCCGAGAACCAGAACTCGCAGGTGTTCGCTACGATCACGGTTCGTCCTACGGATCATCTCCGTCTCTACGGATCGTTCTTCCTTGATGAGTTCAACTTTGCGCGACTCAAACCCTCTAATCCGGAACGTAATCCTATCTCCTATCTTGTCGGATTTAACTGGAGTGGATGGCCGGTGAAGGGACTCGCTCTGCGAGGAGAGTTCACGCGCTCGTACATCGCTTGTTACCAACACTCGATCAAGGTACTGGACTACACTTCCAATTCCTTTAATATGGGTCACTACATGGGCGACAACGCACAGAGTATCTTTGTCCAGCTGTCCTACCGTCCTACGCGCAGTCTACGACTGATGTTGGATTATACAGGCGATACAAAGTATCGCGCCTACGATTATATCCGCAATTATATCCGCTCTACGGGCGGAACAGAGCATCCCGTACTTGCGCAGAAACCGTTCAGCGAGAAAATATGGCGTAGTGATATTATCGGCTTCCACGCGGTCTATGAGGTCTTCAATAACTGCTATGCGCACATTGATTTCGAGTACTCGAATATCCGTGCGTTCGCGCCTACCTCGGAGCGTATTCCTGCGGAAGACCGCGGATGGTACGCCGATGGTACGTCCATGAACCTCGCGGGCGATGAACTCAAAAACTATTACTTGAATAAATATACCCCTGTCTACTTGCAGGGACAAAAATTCACTTTCACATGTGGACTAAGTTTCGGTTTCTAACTTTGTTTGCCGCGCTCGGCCTTGCGCTGAACCTGCCAGCAACGACATTCGAATACACATCTCAAGCTTCAGACAATCAAACCATCGACGGTATCACGGTGGTCTTGGCTGCGGGAACAAACAAGCAAAATGCGCCGACATATCTGGACAACGGGTACACAAAGGCGATGCGTTTATATGTCAATAATACGATCACAGTGTCGGGAGAGAACTTGACATCCATCCAACTTCTCTGCTCTAAGACAGGTAAAGCGTTTGCTGCTCTTACTTGTTCGACAGGTACCTATACGCCGGGAGAAGTGCCTACAAAGGAGGGCCTTCAGGCGATTGATACGTGGAGTGGTAATGCTACTTCGGTGACGTTTACTATGGGCTCCGGGCAGCGCCATCTGATACAAATAGTCGTCAATGGAGATCCTATAGATCTTAACCCGCAGTCAGATGTCGTGGCAATAGATACTGCCGAGTGGGATCCTGACTTTGCCTGGTACAGTGAACCTACCGCTGTCATCACTCCGGATACGAATTTCTTTAAGAAAGAATATATCTTTGTGAGCAGTAATATCCGCGTGCATTGTTCGCAGGGTTCCATCCTCAGTAACGACACGGCCTATTATTTCAATTGTAACAAAGGTTATACAATCTCTTTCGAGGCAGCGAAGCCCATCAAAGGATTGGTCATCAACGGCGCGGTACGTAAGCTCTTCCAAGCTACCTCAGACCAAGGTTCCATGGCTTATATCAGTCCTGACGATTTCTACCCGGAGGACTATCAGGAATGTGAATCCGCGGTGATTATCACGGACATCGATGCCAAGAAGGTAACCATTTCCTGTGAGAAGCAACTCCGTTGCTATAGTGTCTATTTCTACTTCGATGCCAACCCTACGCAAGAGATTTGGGATTGTGATGGCGGCACTTCCGGCGGCGAGACAGTCTTCCTGAACTTCGACACAGCGGATGCTGTGTATGAGTCGGAGATCTCTGCGGACGAGGGAAAGACGAACTATACGATATACCTCTATAATCAGGCTTCGCCGGATTTCCCCTATCTGACGCTCGACTTGTACCCTGCCGCACAAGGTGACCTGGTCGGTATGTATAACATGGAGGACGGTTCGTTAGGTGAGACTACGTGGTATCAATACGGAGAGAGCGCCTATGACCGTGCGTGGATGGAGACGGAAGGACAACTGGTGATTAATAAAGAAGGCGAAGTTTATTCCATCAGCGGTTATCTTACTTGTGATGATAACAATACGTATAACTTCACTTTCTCTGGTGCTATGCCTTTCTACGTGGATACAGAGTATTACAGTACCGAAGGTATAGAGACGGTTCCTGCGATGGATCGCCATGCTCCGTTGTATGACGTTCTCGGACGAAAAGTAAACGACACCTATAAAGGCATCGTTATACAGAACGGGTATAAATACGTATTGAAATAATCAATACGCTTTCTTCATCTTACGATAGTCTCTGCGGGCTTGGAAGACAGCCTTGAAGGCTCCCCAACGGCCCTGCAGCAGATAGAAACAGGCGGCGACATAGTCCAATAGACCGCGAACGAACAGCACTCCGCAAGGGTGCTGTTTGTTTTTGTAGATCATCAGCAGGTTGTTACGATGGTTCAGGTAGGTCTTACGCGGACTCTCATAACTTAATGCACCTCCTCCAAGGTGATATACCACGCTCTGAGGCAGACATACCAAGCGCCAACCTGCATTGCGCATACGCCAGCATAGATCGATCTCTTCCATGTGCGCAAAGAACGCTGCGTCCAGTCCGCCGCACTCCTTATATACATTCGTCCGCACGCACATACACGCACCGCTGGTCCAATCAACCTCTGCCGTTGTGTCGTATTGTCCTTTGTCTTCTTCTACATGCCATAGAATGCGCCCGCGGCAGTATGGGAAGTACAACTTGCTCAAATAACCTCCGGCAGCCCCTGCGTGCTCAAAATGAGAACGTTTGAGCCAACTGCGTATCTTCGGCTGAACAGCAGCCACATCGGTGTGGGTATCGAGATAAGCGAGTAGGGGATCCAACCAGCCTTCCGTCACTTCTACATCGCTGTTCAGGAGCACGGTATATTCGCTGTCCACCTGTGCGATAGCGCGGTTATAACCCTCTGCAAAGCCGTAGTTTTGATCCAGAACAATGGTCTTGACGGTCGGAAAATCCTTCGCCAGCACTTCAAGGCTGTTATCGGTACTGCCGTTATCAGCCACAATAATCTCTATCTCCTTTCCCTTTGACGAGAGGGCGGGCGTATTCTTCACTACCGACGGAAGATACTTCTTTAGCATCTCCGCCCCGTTCCAGTTTAATATAATTACACTCGTGTCCATTTGAATCGATTATGTGTCCACAACCATAACTCCGGTTGTTCCTGTATGTTCTCTTCCAATATCTGCGCGTAGGACTTGGTTATCTCGCCTTCGGCAGTATTTTTCGGCGCAGCCGCCAAGGTGCGCATATTGACGTGGTAGTATCCGCGTGCCGTACGGGTGATGTACAGGTAGAAAACCGGATAGCCGAATTTCTTGCCCAACACTTCTCCTCCGTCCAGAAATCCCGTCTCTTGGTGTAAAAACTGTACCCAGGTGCGTGTCACTTCCGGGCGTGGTTTCTGGTCGCTGAGCAGCCCCACCGTCACGGGCCTTTTCTCTGCGCGGTATCGCACCATCTCCCGTAATATACGCTGTTTCTCTACGCATGCCCCGCCGCGTTTTGCGCGGATGGCTAACATCAGACGATCCATGGCTTTGTTCTTCAACTGACGGTACACGTTTAACTCCGTCACGCCTTCACTGAGCCATTGCTGGATACTTGCCATCCACTCCCAATTACCGAAGTGCGCCAACATAAATATGCCGCCACCGGCTGCGTCCACCAGACGATTCACTTCGTCCATGTTTTCAAATACCACCCGTTCGCGCATTTCTTCGTCCGGACAACGATACCCATAGATACTCTCCACGATGGTGTCGCAAAACTGATGGTAGAAAGCCCGTGCGAGTTGCTCGCGCTCCGCCTCACTCTTCTCCGGAAAAGCCAACGCCAGATTCTTGGCTGTCATCTTCCGCCGGTAGCGCACTACATGGTACATGATCGGATAGAGGATCCAGTCTGCGCACCAATAATGTATGCGAAGAGGCATCTTGCTTAGAAGAGCGGCACAATGAAGTAGCATAGCCAACAATACGAAGTAATCAGCGGAGACGCTAATAATATACTGTCAAAACGATCCAGCACACCCCCGTGTCCGGGCAGAAAACGTCCGGAGTCTTTGACGCCTATTGATCGTTTGAACAAACTCTCCATTAAGTCGCCGAACGTACCAAACACGCTTGCAACAAAGGCAAAGCCGAGCGCTGCAAACAAACCAAGTCCGTTCGCCGATATCTCCTCAAACCACCCGAAATAGTAAAGAAGGATGGCTGCAATGAACGCAAATACAACGCCGCCGAAGAGCCCTTCCCAACTTTTCTTGGGGCTTATATGGGGGGTCATCTTATGGTTGCCTTGCGGACGTTTTGCGGTCAGACTACCTACGCAGTATGCACCCGTGTCATTCACCCAAATAAGCACAAACAACGCCAATAACAACCATTTGCTCAGACTCATCAGAAAGCACATCGTGCAGAGCGGTAGCGCAATCATCAGTTGCGACATCCATAGGTTACCCCAATTCTGCATGGGCTTGCCGGAGTGGTTCCATATCTCGTCCAATAAGCCGACCACCAGGATTGGCAGGTAGGTCATCGCCAGCGATATTCCGAAGGCGCGGTAGTACTCGCCGCCCATAGGTTTATAGGCCAGGCAAACCACCATCCCCCATAATACAAGGGTCGCTAACTGGGCGCACACACGAAGCATAGTCGGGGACTTCACCAAACGATGAAACTCATCAACCGCCAAGAGGCAGATAAACAATAACAGGCCGGCAAACAACCATTGGTCCCATAAAATACTGCCTACCACACATCCTACAAACACCGCCCCGCTAAGGGTTCGTTTCCAAAATTCACTCATATTTCAACAATTTTGCGCCGCAAAATTACAAAATTATTTTGATATATGCAAAAAAAGTAGTACTTTTGTACCCGATTTCGAGAAATATAAATGAATTATGGAGAATAACACCTTGGAATTGTCCTTGATGGACCCTGAAGAGCGCGAGTTGGTGGAGTATATCTACAACGCCATTCCGGCAGAGGACCGCGGTGCATTAACTGCGGATGACATCCTCTTTGTGCTTGACGCGATGGATGACTACCTGGAGGAGCAAGGCCTGCTCCACGAGGATCCCGAGACAGGAGAGATGGAGTATCTGGAAGGCGAAGTGGATGAGACCGAACAACTGAACTATGTACTGCAGGCCGCAAAAGAAGACCGGCGTACTATCACCGGCGTGCAGATTCAACTCATCCAGGATGCAGAACTCCAATTCGGAATAGCCAAAGGCTATTATACGGAAGACTGATTTCTGAATGCACAAAATAGCAACCATAGGATTTTTTGACGGGGTGCACAAAGGACATCAGTTCTTGTTTTCCCACCTTCGGACGATAGGCGAGGAACGTGGTCTTGCGCCCCTCATCGTCACGTTCGATGACCATCCGAGAGCGGTGCTGGAGTCCGATTATATCCCACAGTTGCTGACTTCCATCGAAGAGCGCGAGAAACAACTGAACCAATACGGCGAAGTGCTGATGTTGCCTTTTGCGGAGGTACAACCTCTTACCGCCTTGGAGTTCATGACGCGTCTGCGCGATGAATACGATGTCGCTGCCATCCTCATGGGCTACGACCATCGTTTCGGATCCGATAAACTGAAACATCCGCAGGATTATCGCCGCATAGGAGAGCAGTGCGGCGTGGAAGTGCTGACGTTAGGGGAGTATATAGAGAATGAATGGCATGTATCGTCCACGGAGATCCGCTCGGCGCTGGAGAATGGCAATATAGCCATGGCGAACGATTTGTTGGGTCATCCGTATGTAGTGCGCGGACGCGTTGTGCACGGCAAAGCCATCGGTCGTACCATTGGTTTCCCGACGGCGAACATAGCACCGCTGGAACCCCATAAAATCATCCCCAAGTCCGGTGTATATATCGCCCTGGTCAACACGCCTACACGCGATGATGCGCCGGCGTTTGTCAATATTGACGCCAATAAACTGATTGAGGTCTATGTCCCTTCATTCAAGGGCGATCTGTACGACCAGATACTGAAAATCCGCTTCGTGCGTTTCTTGCGCGAAGAGAAACATTTCGATACCTTAGAGGAACTGCGTGCGCAGATCAAGGAAGATGTTGATAGCATCCTGCGTCTGGCTTGACCAGCGCGCGTGAGACGCCGTCTCTGTCTATCGGATAAGGAACGGCAAGCAGACTGTCGGCAATGCCGATGGCCGGACTCAGACTGTCCGGATGGAAGTCATAGTAGATATACTCCTTGTACTTGTAGAAATCATTCACGAACAGCTTTGCCGTGTCGCTCTTCTGCCAATAGGTGTTGTCCCGTGCATGCGGGATGTCCAGCGTGTCTGTCTTGAGATAGTTGCCGATGAACTCTCCCGGATAATACTGGTCGAAAGGCGTAGCCACAACTAACTGGTTAGTCAGATACCCGGTGATGATGCTGTTGTAGAAGGACGTGGTGGTCGGCGTGATCTTGCTGAGGTTGTCGATAAACACCGCCGCGACATCTTCTTTCGCCACGGACTGAATGCGTATGTTCGTATAGCCGAAATAGGAGGCTACGGTCGTGTGGAAGAATTTCTGCGTACCTCCTGCGCAGTAAATGCAATACGAGGCGCAGTTGCTTATCTCTGAATTGGTCACATTGGCGTCGGTGTTAATGAGCACCAGGCCGTACATCGAGTGGTTGTGAATACGACATCCGTTCATGGACAGTTGCGGCAGGGTCGCTCCTTTGCCGTCGTTATAGCAATACAGGCCGATGTTTCCCGAGAGGATATCCACGTACTGCAGCGAGTATTGCTGCGCAGGTGTGCCTTGCAGGTAAATGCCGTTCCAACTCCCTCCGGCGAACGCGTAGGGTACGCTGTCGAAGAGACGGTCCAGGCGGTCGCCGCGAAAGACGATAGGATCATTCACCGTACCGGACGCAGTCACATCGCCGCCTACGAAGATACAAGCGCCGTTATGCATATAAACCGTCGTGCCCGCTTCGAGGAGCATGTTCTCGCGGATGACGAGGGTGTCGTAGATCAGGTAGGGCCGTTCTGCCGTGAAAGCTATACTCAGCGTGTCCGTGCGACCGCGACCTTTCCAGCCGATACGCCTTACGTCCTGGCCGTAGGCCTCTAATTCAACCGCTTGCGTATGACCGTTAGAGAGGTGGAAATTTAACTGATCGGTCACCAGTACCGGATTATCCTGATCCGTAGGATCTATCTCCACGCGAATGAAGACGAACATACTGTCTCCGCCGTTGATCTGTATGTCACGCCAGCGGTCCACGGCCGGCTCGCCGTCTATGTTCACGCGGTAAGAGTTGCCCTCATTAAGCCATATACGGTCGATACGCATCGCCGACGCGTTGCGGTTATAGACCATGATCTGTGCTGTCGCACTCCCTTGTGCCGTGAAGACTGTGTCGAAAGAGAGCGTGTCGGTAGAGAACGTCAGACGAAGCGTCGGGTCGTCACTCACGTTGTACTCGCTGCATCCCGCAAAAAAACACAGGACAATCAACGAAAAAAATAATATGTTCCTATATCCTTTCACCTTTAAACTTTAAACTTTAAACTTTCAACTTTCATTCAAAGTTAAATGTCAGACAAACGCAGTGACTTGTCATACGCGAGATGGCGTCGGTATAGAAGAAATCCTGCGGCGCCAGTTCCATACGTCCGGCAGTAGGCGTCAGTTGGTTCGCAAAGCCGATACGATAGGTAATCTCCGGACAGAACTTGAACCATGTGAAGTACAGATCGACACCAAAACCCACCTCGCAGAAATAATCCATTGTATTCAATAATACCGGCTTCTCGTGGTCGCGGCTCACGTTGCAACTCACCCCACCGCCGGCAATCACGTACGGACGGTAGTTGCCTTCGCGTTCTGCGGACCATTTGAGGTAGAGCGGCAGGTAGATAGGAATGGCGAGTACGTCAATGTCTGCACCGTATTTACCGGGTGAACCTGTTACGGGGCGACCGCTCTCGGACTTGTAATGAATCGTGCGGCTCGTGAAGAGCAGTCCCGGACAGAAACGCAGGTTGAGGAATTTGCATAGACGCAAGTCCGTCACAAAACCTACATGAAAACCGGGTAGGAGTGTGCTCACACGCGCATGGTAGGTATCGACATCGCCTGTTACGGGATTCGTGATCGGCAGTTCGCTGTCAGTGATCTGAAAAGTGCCGAAGTTGATACCCAACTGAAAACCGAAGTGGAAGAGCTTGTCATCCACGTACGGCCTGTTCTGCGCCACCTGTGCAGAGCATAATGAAAATTGAAGACTGAGCATTGAAAGGACAATCAGTCCTAACAATCTTCCTACTATGTTTCTTTCACCTTTCACCTTTCATCCGTTCACCCGTTCACCTTTCACCTTTCACCTTAGAATCCGCTATCCGTGTTGCTGTTTCCGCTGTCGTCGAAGTCATCACTTCCGCCGCTGAAGTCTCCGTCCGGACGTTGTCTGCGGCGACCTTGTTGGTTACCGAAGTTATAGGTCACGGTCAGGCTGATACTACGGCTATGCCATCTATTCTCACTGTATTGCCAGAATCCGTCACCCCAGGTCGTGTTTCTGCGTGCACGACTGTCGAGGATATCGCGTACGTTAAGCGCCAGCGCCAACTGTTTGTTGAGGAAGGTGTGACGCAAGCCGATATCGAGCGAGTAACTGTGACTTGTCGTACCTTGTGCTACGACGCGCGGCGAGCGGTAGGCGGCGGTGATCTGTCCGCTGAAGTTCTTTGTGAAGAGGAACTGCGCATTGACGCGTACCGAACCCGCCAGGATGTTCTGACCCGGCAGATGAACAGGTATCGTGTCGCCTAAGTGGTACATCTCCTGATCTACCGCGGCGATGTTGTTCCAATAGAAGTTGGCACTTGTCGTCAGTTGCAGCAACTCTCCGAACAGGCGGTTCTTGGCTACCAGTTCGATACCTAACTCCTGACGCGTGGCGACATTGAGGTAGGTGTTCTTCATTGTCTGTCCGTCCTTGTCCATGTACTTGACGTTCTGCACGGCTCCCTCGCGGTATCTCCAGAAGATACCTGCGGAGAGCGTGTGACGCTCCCAAGTCTTGAGATAGTTCAACTCGAGGTTGTTGGAGTAGGCGGGTAACAGATCGACATTACCGTAACTGATGTTCGTCGAGTCGCTGAAATCCATGCGCGGGTTGATCTGATGTCCCCAAGGACGGTTCACGCGGCGCGTGTAGTTCAACTGTAACTCATGGCCGTTGCCGAAGTCATAACTGATATATGCACTCGGGAAGAGTTGGAAATAACTGGTGTCTTTCTTGCTCTCCATGCCCGCGTACGAGTCTTTGACATTACCGTCTTTATCTTTGTAGAACGACTCCAAGTGGCGCATGTAATACTCGCCGCGCAGGCCTACCTGCAGCGATAACTTGTCCCAGAACCTGTTGCCGTACGTCACGTAGAAAGCATGGTTCTGCGTCAGGCCGCTTGCGTCGGAGAAATAGTCGTACAACTCGTTGATATGCGAGCCGTCGGCGTTATTGTTATGCGCGTCCGCCCAAGTGTTGCTCCAGGAGCGGGAGTAGTCATAACCGGCTTCCAAGCGGCTCTGAGGTGTCGGTTTCCATTCATAGTCCGCTTTCACCTCGATGTTCTGACCTTTGCTGAGGTTCGTCTGGTCCTGGTACGTCGTGTCGAAGAGGTCGGTTCCCAAACGGTGGTCGGCCTGCTGGTAATCCGTCAACTGGTTCCAGCCGAAGTTATTGTATGTACCGCTTACGTATAACTTATGCTCGTCCCTCTCGAAAGTGTAGTCGAGTGTAGCCAGTCCGCCCGGATGGTATCCGTTGGATTGCTGGTCGCGCCAGTAGTCACGCAGGATGTTGCCGGATTTGTCGGTCAAGGTGTACAGACGATGGTTGGTGCTGTAGTTGTTGAATACGCGCGGCTCGCTGACCATGCCGAAACCTGATACACCGATGGTATGACCTTCCGCCACGTGGAAGTTTAGACCTGCACGACCGAAGATACCGCCGCCTCGATGGGACTGAAGACCCTCTTGTCTCAAATGGCTGTCGATGAGCGTGCTGTCCAGGACAGCTGTACCTGTACCGGTCAGGTTATAACGGTCTGTGATACTACCGCCGTTGCTCGTGTGATAGCGGTAACCGACGTTGAAATAACCGTCCACAGGACCGGCATTGAAGTTTATGTTGAAACTCAGGTTACCTCCGGGCGGTACGTTCCACGGCGCTGCGAGGGAGTAGTTGATACCGGCCTGCAAGGAGCCGTAGAAGCCCGCAGCGCGGTCTTTCTTCATCACGAGGTTGATGATACCGG
>CADBVL010000039.1 GCA_902798015.1 uncultured Bacteroidales bacterium | reverse complement strand
TACAATCTTGATAATGGCCGTCATTGTGATTGCTTCTTTCGTGGTCACTACTGCTCTGAGATCAGTTGAGCCGACAGAACATAGCACACAACACACAGACATCGATCGATCTGTTGCCTACGAACTTCCTCGCTTAAACAATCATCTGCCGGAACAAGTTATTGAACATTTGGGCTACACGGTCAGTTATAATCCCAAATGGCTTGTGCCCAACTGGGTCGCCTATGAGCTCACAAACTCAGAAACTTACGGAGAACAGGAACGCTCGAATCATTTCAAACCGGACCCGTTGGTAAAAGGAGATCCCGTAACCACCGGCGATTACTCAAAATCAGGATACGACAGAGGTCACATGGCACCGGCAGCAGATATGAAATGGTCCGAACAAGCCATGCGGGAGAGTTTTTATATGACCAACATCTGCCCACAATTGCACAATCTAAATGCCGGCGATTGGAAGGATCTAGAAGAACTGGCACGCGATTTGGCACAGCAATATGGAAGCATCTATATTGCTTGTGGACCTATCGTCGAAGCCAACTATCAAACCATCGGAAAGAATCATTCGATTGCTGTTCCTTCCGCGTTTTATAAAGTGTTTCTGCGCAAAACTCACAAAGGTTGGACGTCTATCGGATTTATTATGCCTAACCAGGCCGGCAACCGTCCTTTAATGACCTATATGCTTTCCGTAGACGAAGTCGAAGCGCAAACTGGCATTGATTTCTTCTATAATCTGCCCGATAGCCTCGAAGCGCAAATCGAAAGCACCTATTCCGTTTCCGATTGGACCCTTTCTCGTAAGTAAAGCAGTTGAATTAAATCGTCAATAATCGATTGCCGTTTTCTTGCGGCTCAATCTTGACCCATACTGTGTCTTCCGGCAAAAGCGCCTCTATCATCTCCGGCCATTCGATGAAACAGTAGTTACCCGAATACAGATATTCCTCTGCTCCGAAATCCATCGCTTCACGGATGTCCTTCAGACGGTAACAATCGAAATGATATACCTCGCCCTTGTGCGGTTGTTCCACGTCATATACGTTGACAATCGCAAACGTCGGACTGTTGACAATATCCATCGACCCCATCTCTTTCACCATCTGTTTGATGAATGTCGTCTTACCGGCACCCATCACTCCGTCGAACGCAAACACCCGGTGCGGTTCATGCTCTCTCAATAGTTCCAATGCACTTACTGTTTCATTTTTCTCGTTAAACAGCAAAATGTTGGAATTGTCGTCTAATTTTATCGTATAAGTAGCCATATTCTTGCTTTTTATTCAATTCTCAGAGACTTATTTTGGCCTGAATTTGCTCGTAAATGCTTGATCCTCTGTGAGTTCCGAGCAATTTAATCCATTCATCTTTCTCTGCTGCTCTAGCGCGTTTCACAGAACCGAAATAAGTCAGTATTTTTTGCTTTGTAACCTCTCCAACTCCTTGTAAATCATCAAGTTGACTATGAATTTGTGCCTTGCTGCGCTTCGCTTTGTGGAACGTAATGGCAAATCGGTGCACTTCATCCTGTATATTCGTCAACAATCGGAACACTTCACTTGTCACCGGCATCGAAATCTCTTTGGGTGGAAAACCGAACAACAAGGTCTGCGTCCGGTGTTTGTCATTCTTCTTCAAACCCGCAATAGGAATTTTCAATCCCAACTGATCTTCAACCGCCTCGCGGATGGCATGCATCTGACCTAAACCTCCATCGGCAATAATCAAGTCCGGCATAGGCCCGTTTTCATCGATTAAATGTTGATATCTTCTCCGCACAACCTCACGCATACTCGCGTAATCATCTGCGCCATCGACCGTCTTGATGTCAAATTTCTTATAATCACTCTTACTGGGTTTGGCCATCCTGTAAACCACGCATCCGGCTACCGCATGCTCGCCTTGTATATTCGAGTTATCGAAGCAGTCGATCCATCGCGGCAACCTCTCCAGTCCCATCATCTGCTGCAACTCCGTCAAGATCCGTACGCCCCGTTGCTCCGGATTCAACTTGTCATCCTGTTTTAATCGGTCTAATTTATACTGCCTTACGTTTTGCATCGCGAGATCCAATAACTTCTTCTTGTCCCCGCTTACGGCTATGTGAATATGCAGTGAATCATCAAAAACCTCCGGAATGAACGGAACAATTACATCTTTAGTATCACTCTCCAGACGCTCTCTCAATTCCATCATACCCATCGCTAACAGTTCTTCTTTCTCTTCTTCCATCTTTCGTCTGTACTCGATCGTCTGACCTTGTACAATCGAACCGTTATGTACATGCAGCATGGAGATATATACCTTGTCTTCCTGCTCGTCATATCCGAAAACATCCGTATCTTTTGCCGATGAATTCGTGATGATTGTCTTGCTCTTGAATTGCTCTAATAACTCGATCTTATGCTTTAAGTCCGCAGCTTCTTCATATTTCATCTCTGCAGCAAGACGCATCATCCGCTCTTCCAACTGGCGGCCGATCTCATGTGCATCGCCCTTAATCAGTTTCCGCGCTTGGTCTATCCATTCGCCGTATTCCTCTTTTCCTTTCCCCTCGCATATACCGCAGCAATTCTTCAAATGGTATTTCAAGCATACTCGCACCTTCTTTTTCTCGATGGAATCGGTGGATATGGGTATATTACATGTTCGTATTGGATATAGTTTATGAATCAGCTCTAATACCATCTCTACGGTATTTCCGAAACTATAGGGACCATAATACTCTCCCGCCTTCTTATTGATAGTTCTTGTCTTGAAGATTCGCGGATACGCTTCCTTTGTAATACATATACTCGGGTAACTCTTTCCGTCCTTCAGCAGGATGTTATACCGCGGTTGATACTGTTTAATCAGGTTATTCTCTAGTAGAAACGCATCCTGTTCGCTATCTACTACCACATACCGGATATCCGCTATATGCGCTACCAACTGCCGTGTCTTGCTTGATAGATGGTCTTTGCTGAAGTAACTGTTCACCCGCCGATGCAGGTTCTTGGCTTTACCTACATAGATGATCTGCCCGTCCTTGTCAAAGTACTGGTACACCCCCGGACTCTCCGGTATGCGTTTCAACAATAGAGCAATATGATCATCTTTCCCTTTCATTCTTTCACTCTTTCACTCTTTCACTCTTTCACCTTACTCATCTACTTCCATTCCGAAGAGGCAGTATATATCTTCCGCCTTACCCTCCAGGCATTTGCGTCCATTCAGCCCCTCTAATTCTATGAGGCAATTGGCATATACTTTCTTAACACCCAATTTCTTTACCAATTCGATAGCCGCTTCCATAGAACCGCCCGTGGCGAGTATGTCATCATGTATAAGCACCACGTCATCCGGACTTAGGGCATCCTTGTGAATCTGTATTGTATCATCTCCGTATTCCTTCTTATAGGTAACCGACACCGTCTCTGCCGGTAATTTGTTCGGTTTGCGGATAGGGACAAAACCGATGCCAAGTTCGATAGCTACCGCCGGCGCCAGAATAAAACCTCGTGATTCAATGCCTGCTACTTTGGTAATACCGAGATCCTTGTACTTCTTTACAATCTCGTCTCGCACCCAGCGTAAGCCTTCCGCGTTGTCCAAAACAGTAGTGATGTCCTTGAACTGTATTCCCTTGATTGGAAAATCAGGTACATTACGAACCAATGCTTTTACTTCTTCTGCTGTCATATTGAATGTGTTTATTTGTTCCATGTTCCACGTGAAACATTTTAAGTAGTTTGCTTTGCAAACTAAAATCACTTATCTGCCCATCAAAACTAACAATACGCTTACATCATTCGGGCTTACGCCGGGTATGCGTTGGGCTTCGCCGATACTCTTCGGGCGGATTCTGCTTAATTTCTGTCGTGCCTCCGTGCTGAGACTTTGTACTTCTTCGTATTGGAATCCGTCCGGAATGCGTATCTGATCTAATCGTTGTAACTTGGCGGCCTCCATCTGCTCGCGTTTGATATACCCCGCATACTTGATTTGTATCTCACAACTCTCTATGATCTCATCGGATAAATTTGCCATCTTGGCTTTTAGTTCCGGCACTACTTCTGCCAGCTCTTTTACACCCACTTGCGGCCGTAAGACCAACTCGCTGATCTTGCATCCTTCATGTAGTGGTGAACTGCCGATAGATTCCAGCCAACCGTTGATGCTTCCTTTGCGCACCGTAAATGTTTGCATAAACTCGATGAAATCGGAGCAGGCTGATTGTTTTTTACACCATAAATCATACCGGTATTTATGTGCCAACCCTATCTCGTAACTTCGTTTGGTCAGGCGTTCATCTGCATTGTCCTGCCGCAACAAGATTCTGTACTCGGCTCTGGAGGTGAACATCCGGTATGGTTCATCCACTCCTTTATTAACCAAATCATCAATCAGTACGCCGATATAACTCTCGTCCCTGCCCATTGTGAAAGGTACGCCGCCATGTACGTTGATATGTGCGTTTACTCCTGCGACCAAACCCTGACCTGCCGCCTCCTCATAGCCCGTAGTACCATTGATCTGTCCGGCAAAAAACAGATTTTTAATCTGTTTGGTTTCTAAGGTGTGGTGCAGTTGTGTAGGATCAAAGAAGTCATACTCAATCGCGTATCCGGGCCGGTATAGCACGATGTCTTCCAGTCCTTTTACGGTCTTTAATCCCGCTAATTGTACTTGCCAGGGCAGACTGCTCGAGAAACCGTTGACATAGTATTCATTCCTGTCTACCCCTTCCGGTTCCAGAAATAACTGATGAGCCTCTTTGTCAGCAAAGGTAACAATCTTTGTCTCTATGCTCGGGCAATAACGCGGACCGATACTCTGGATTTGTCCGTTGAAAAGAGGAGAATCTTTCAGTCCTGCGCGCAGGACTTGATGTGTATCGGGATTCGTATAAGTGATCCAACACGGCATCTGCTTCAAATCCCGCTTTACTGTATCAAGATAACTGAATTGGTGCCATGTGTCATCTCCGTCCTGCCGGGTCATCCGGTCGAAATGAATGGATCGTGCATCCACGCGGGCCGGTGTGCCGGTTTTCATCCGGTCGCTTTTGAAACCCAGACTGACCAATTGTTCCGTCAAACCGTACGAAGCAGGTTCAGATATACGGCCACCCTTGACCTGGGTCTTGCCGCAATGCATAAGCCCGTTGAGGAATGTACCATTGGTCAGAACCACTGCCTGCGCCTCCATCTCGATACCTAAAAGCGTCTTAACTCCGCAAACCTTATTATCTTTGATAATAAGACTCACCGCAGTGTCTTGCCAAATATGCAAGTTCTCCGTTCCGCTCAATACCTTGATCCATTCTTCGATAAATCGCTTTCTGTCGCTCTGACTGCGCGGACTCCACATGGCCGGTCCCTTACTTTGATTGAGCAATCGGAACTGGATAGCGCTCCGATCCGTGACGATACCCATTTGGCCTCCCAAGGCATCTATCTCGCGTACAATCTGCCCTTTTGCAATCCCACCGACAGCCGGGTTGCAACTCATCTGCGCAATCTTATTCATATCCATGGTGATCAGCAGGGTCTTACTGCCCATCCGGGCAGCAGCACTCGCCGCTTCACAACCGGCATGACCGGCGCCGACTACTATAACATCGTATTTGAAATCCATACTTATTTGCCTATTCTCTTATTGCGATGACCCCACTTCCATTGGCCGCTGTAACTGCCGGAAGTTATGGTTCGTATTTTCGGTTGAAATGCGTTCTCTACGTAGTTGCGATAGGTGATCTCATTCGTGTTCCTGTCCACCAGTATCCCCACTACATCAAACCGCGGTTGTTTCTCTATCTTGTGATATTTTAGGTACGCATTAGCTGCTGCTGTAATCCTTCTCATCTTGATTTCATCGACATTTTCTTCCGGCATCTTGCCGTTTAAGATACACGTCCTCGCCTTTACTTCTACAAATACTATTTCTTTCTTGCTCTCTGCAATCAGATCCACCTCCAGGTGGCCCATACGCCAGTTGCGTTCCAAAATCCGGAATCCTTTTTTCTCCAGCATCTTGGCAGCCTCTGTCTCGCCGATGATTCCTATGGGATTGGTAACAAACATATTATCTCAATTGCTCCATGCGTGCTGCATCCAATCGCAGTAAGATAAACAGCAGCAATGTGAATCCCCATAATGAGCTACCTCCGTAACTGAAGAACGGTAGCGGAATACCGATGACAGGTAGCAATCCCAGTACCATACCTACATTGATAGTGAGGTGGAAAAGGAAGATACTGGCTACTGCGTATGCGTATATCTGCGTGAACAGGCTGCGCTGACGTTCCGCAATCTCAATCAGACGCAAGATGAACCATAGATAGACCAATAAAACCCCGATGGAACCGACAAAACCCCACTCTTCTCCAACGGTACAGAAGATGAAGTCCGTGTCCTGTTCCGGTACAAATTGCAGCTTCGTCTGCGTGCCATTCAGATACCCCTTCCCAAAGAATCGCCCTGAACCGATAGCGATACGGGCTTGGTTGACATTATACCCTGCGCCTGCCGGGTCTTCTTTCATGCCTAACAGCACCTCGATACGGATACGTTGGTGCGGTTGCAGCACTTTCTGGAAAACGAAATCGCAAGCTTGCGTATACCCGATGCAGAGGAGGCTGAAGGCCGCCACCAGCAGCAACATATACTTACGCCAGTAGAGACTGACAAAGATCGTGTACAACATCAGCGCCACGACAACGCCTACCGAGACCCAGTTAAACGGTACCGCGACCCATATATTGACAAGCAGAGAGATGCCATAGATAGCCAATACGCTGCCGACGAGGATAAGCGGTTGCCAGCGCATCTGATGTTCCTTGCAGATGAAGAAGATCTCCACGGCCGTCAACAGTAACATACACGTGAGCATGCCCACACTGCCGCTTCCTAATGGCAAGGCTACTTCACCCCAGCGGATACTGATGATAAAGAGTGCTACTGCCGCTACACCGGTCCATAATACGTATCCGCTCATTCCCTGACGGTAGAAAACCAGCAGAAATGCTGCAAAGACAAGTGCCGAACCTGTCTCTTTCTGCAGCACCATAATGATCAGAGCCGGTACACCAATCAGCGCAAAAGGTACGATCAAATCGCGCCAACTACGCAGTTTATATTCATACCTGCCCATGTATTTTGCGACTGCCAGCGCAACTATGCACTTGGCAAACTCCGCAGGTTGCAGACTGACCGGACCCAAAGATATCCAACTCATGGATCCTTTGATGTCGTGCGCCAGGAAGGGTGTGGCCAACAGCAACAAAAGCATCGCGCCGTACGCGATATATGCCAGTACATCGTATGTCTTGTAGTCAATGAGCAATAATACAATGCCCATCACTACCGAACCGATGATCCAGGCAAACTGCTTACCGGCGCGGTTGGAGAAATCGAAGATACTCGTCTGGTCAAAGGTATAACTGGCTCCATAGATATTGAGCCATCCGAAAAGCACTAAGACCAGGAAAAGACCGATAGTGGTCCAATCTACGTGCTGCCATATATTACCACTTCTTGACGCTCTCATTGAGTACTGCTTCTCCTATACGTTTACGTAAATCTTTGCGTTTTACCTCTCCGGTGAGGTATTGCTCTATCATCATCGTGGCTACCGGACATGCCCATGTGGCACCGAAACCGGCATTCTCTACAACTACCGCTACTGCTATCTTCGGATCTTCCACCGGCGCAAAACCAATGAAGATAGCGTGATCGCGGCCATGCGGGTTCTGAGCCGTTCCAGTCTTGCCGGCCATGTGCAGACTGTCAATCGCATAATGACGCCCTGTACCGTAAACCATCACGCGGTGCATGCCGTCTTTGACCACTTCGAAATGTTTCTTTTGGATATTCAACTCATGACGATGTGTGAGCATGGAGTCGTTCTTGTTAAGGTGCGGAGATATATAATATCCTTCATTGGCAATAGTGGCTGCCTGATTTGCCAGCTGCAAAGGTGTCTCCAAGATCTCTCCCTGACCGATACTGAGCGAACGAATCGTGATGGCTTTCCATCCGGTTTTACCGTAGAATTTATCGAATAGCCGTGTGCTTGGAATACTGCCTGCAGATTGTTCGTTCAAATCGGAGTCGGTGAAGCGTTGACCTAAACCGAAAGACATGACTGCCTCGCGCCATAACTCATACCGACGGCGAAAATCCTCGTTGTCTTTACCGTATCCGTCCATTTGCAACAGGTCGCGGAATGCACACCAGAAATAGGGGTTGCAACTCTGTTCGATAGCCCGATCAAGTGCCACGGGAGAACCATGGTGATGGGTACATTTGATAGGTGTACTGGCCGGTCCGGAACAAGGGTATAGTGTATTCGGCGTGATAGCACCCTGCTCCAGGCAAACCAGTGATTGAACGGTCTTGAAAGTGGAACCCGGCGGGTACATAGCCTGTGTGGCGCGGTTCATGAGCGGTTTGGTCTTGTCGTTGAGCAAGGTGTTGTAGTTCTTGCTGCGGTCTTTTCCTACTAATACCTTGGGGTTCCAACTCGGGTTGGAAACCAATGCCAAGATTTCTCCCGTCTTCGGTTCGATGGCTACCGCACTGCCGATCTTACCGGCTAATAACTCTTCCGCTAATAGTTGCAACCGGATATCCAGGGTCGTATATAGGTCCGTTCCGGCTTTCGCCGGGCGGTCTAACTCCCCGTTTTGATAACTGCCTTGCATGCGTCCGCGCGAGTCGCGCATCAACACTTCCACGCCTTTCTCTCCGCGTAACTCTTTCTCATATGTACGTTCTAAGCCGTCACGTCCTGAGTAATCGCCCCGCGCATAGTAAGAGTCCCGGTCAATATCATTCTGGTTAACCTCGCCTACTGAACCCAACACATGAGCTGCGGCATTGTATGTGTAGTCGCGCAAAGTGCGTTTCTGAATCTGGATACCGGGGAACAGGAACAACTCTTCCTGCAGTGTGGCGATATCTTCTTTCTTGAGCTGACTCATAAAAACCTGCGGTGTCCATCGGGAATATCCGCGGTTCTTGCGTCGGTCTTTGATTTCAGCTATTCGTTCGTCGAACTCTGTACGACTGATTTGCAGGCAACGACAGAAAGCAGCTGTGTCCCAATCGACTTTCATATCGCGCATTACCATCGTCACTTCATAGATGGGTTGGTTGAAAACGAGTAATTCCCCGTTACGGTCATATATCAGTCCACGGGAAGGATAGATTGTCTGCTTGACCAATGCGTTGTTGTCCGCCTGATCTTTTGTCGATTGGTCGATGATTTGCAGGTAAAACAACCGGATTATATACACCAATACAACTACAACGGCAATGCCGCTGATGACGTACCGGCGCTTATAAAACAGGTCGTTAATCATCTGTATCTTAGGGTGTTATACCCGATTATGATGGAAATGGTAATCAAACTGCTCACGATAGTCTCCATCAGGACAAAACCGATATGAGACCAACTCCATGCGGCTAACAGGAAGACCATCAGATGGTGCGCCAACACCAATATGACTGTGTATTTCAAGAGTGCCTCCATTCCTAAAGTACGGAGGGTGATTTGTTCATTTAGACGGTCCTTGTCATTGACGATAGCTCCTATCAGGTAGGGACGGATGAACATAATGAAAATACAACTGGCAGTGTGAACGCCCAAGGAGTTGCAGAAGATATCCATAATTAAACCTACTACCGCTCCGATGATCATGTCCGCGCTGTGTGGCAAGGTGATGGGCATCATCAGCAGACAGAGGATATAGATATAAGGATGGCATACACCAAGCAACTGCAGTTGGTCAAAGAGCAACACTTGTAGCAACATCACTAAGAAGTACCGTCCTATTTGCTTAGTCCATTCCATTCTCTAACTCTTCTAATTCCTTTTGATTGGCGTTTTGCACCACCTCCACGTATTTCAACCGCTTGAAATTGGTGTGCAGGCGTACACGGATACGATGGTACGACTCACCCTCCTTTAATACACTGCTTTCTACGATTCCGACGGGAATTCCTTCAGGGAAGACGGGACTTAATCCGCTGGTTACAATCGTATCGCCCGGGTTCACAACCATATGCGCTGCTACATCGGCCAACTGTGCAAAACGGCAGTCTTTGCCATCCCATTGGAGCGTACCGATATAGTCGTTCTTTGTAAACCGGCAACTGAGATTGGTGTGTGTATTGATAATCGGTAGTACGACGCTATAGTTTTTTCCCACTGTACGCACTATACCTACCACGCCTTCTGCATTACGGATACCTTGACCGCGCTGGATACCATCAACACTGCCTCGGTCGATGGTCAGGTAGTTGTGTAATTGGTCGGTTGTCATCTGCACCACTTTGGCAGACTCGTAATGGATGGCTTCTCTATTTGTTGCCGAATCCATCGAGTAAATCTGATTGCGCAGTGCCGCGTTCTCAGCGGCTAACTCTTCGTTTACACTACGCAAACGGAAATAGTTTTTTATTTCTGCTATCTGCTCGTTCTGCCATGCTACAATATTGTTAGCCGTACTTAAAATACTGCTTCTCGGATACGCATTATTGTAAGAAAACAGCAAAAATGCAGCAACTTCCAAGAGAATAAATACCAGGAAGTTGCTGTAACGCAGCAGTATTTTGAGCAAATTCTGCATGCCGTGTCAGTAAATTAACGAAGCAGGAAGCCGAAGTTATTCACGTTCTTCAGCGCAACCCCTGTTCCGCGTGCTACGGAGTGCAATGGATCATCTGCTACGTGGAACTGAATAGTAATCTTATCCGTCAGACGGCGTGCCAAACCATGTAACAACGCTCCACCACCGGTAAGATAGATACCGCGCTTCACGATATCGGAGTATAACTCCGGGGGAGTGGTTTCAAGCGCCTGAAGGATAGCGCTCTCAATCTTACTTACACTCTTCTCCAGACAGTGCGCAATCTCCTGATAACTTACTGGAACGGACATCGGCAATGCCGTTACTTTGTTCGGACCTACCACCACGAAATCTTCCGGCGCATCCTCCAATTCCGGTAGTGCGGAACCCACTTGAATCTTAATACGCTCAGCTGTTGGTTCGTCAATGCGCAGGTTGTGCATACGGCCCATATACTCGATGATATCCTGGTTGAAATCGTCACCGGCAATCTTGATGGACTTATTGCTGACGATGCCGCCGAGCGAAATCACGGCAATCTCCGTTGTACCACCACCGATATCGACAATCATACATCCTTCCGGGCTCTCTACATCCAATCCAATACCGATTGCTGCGGCCATTGGTTCGTATATCATGTAGATGTCGCGTCCTCCGGCATGTTCGGATGAGTCACGCACGGCACGAATCTCCACCTCGGTGGATCCCGAAGGAATACATACTACCATACGGATTGAGGGGGTGAATAAACGCGCCTGCTTCGGAATCATCTTGATCATTCCGCGAATCATCATCTCGCAAGCATAGAAATCCGCAATCACGCCATCACGCAAGGGGCGTACGGTACGAATCATCGAACCACCCTTACCGATCATTTGTTGCGCCTTGCGGCCGACGGCAACCATCTTGTTGTCCGCCATCGAGATAGCTACTACCGAAGGCTCATCTACCACGATTTTGTCATCACACATGATGATGGTGTTCGCCGTTCCTAAGTCAATGGCAATCTCTTGTGTAAAAGAAAAAAGTCCCATGTTTGTATTATTGTGTTTTAATTTTTTCGCAAAATTCCGCGCAAAGGTACTAAAAATATTTCATATGTGCAAGCGCGTGCGAACTTTTTTGAAATAAAAATAATTGCCGCCATTCGCATAGAGTAGCAACCATTCCAAACCAGTTTTGCCATATTTCCCCGATGAAATCGAAGAAACTTACTATTTCTTATCCCAGTTTGAATACTGCCTCCTCCAACACGCTGGACACAGGCATTTCCGTTCTCGGAATTACAGCGGATATCACTATGCGCAAGCGCGCACGCTCCTTTTTTATTATTTTTTATATTTCCGCGTGCTAAAATTTGCATATATGCAAAATTTATTGTACCTTTGCAGCGTGTTTTAAAAAAGCAGGATAGGACCGGGAGTGAAAAAGGAAAAGCACCCACGACTTGCGTAGATGCTTTTGCGCTCCCTCTAGGACTTGAACCTAGGACCCCCTGATTAACAGTCAGATGCTCTAACCGACTGAGCTAAGGAAGCATGCTTTTTCGAAAGCGGGTGCAAAAGTACTGCTTTTTTTTGATATGTGCAAGTTTTTTTGAAAAAAAATGTATCTTTGCAAAGGATTTTTGAAAAATAACCCGATTTTTCGGTCAAAAAAGATATAAAAATGAAGAAAATTCTCGGATTAGGTAACGCGCTGACGGACATCCTCTTGCAAGTAAGCGAGGATGATTTGCGTGAACTGGGATTCCCGAAAGGGAGTATGAACCTCATTTCTATGAAGCAGGCGGAGGAGATTCAATTCCGTTTTGCTTCCGTACGTAAGCGCATGGTAGCCGGTGGATCTGCCAGCAATGCGGTCAACTGTGTCGCAGCGCTGGGCGGTAAGGCTGCCTTCATCGGTAAGATCGGGAACGATGAGGTGGGTGATTTCTACCGCGAGGACATGATTAAGAACGGGGTTAAACCCATCCTGTTGCTCTCGCAAAAAGAGATGTCCGGCTGTTCTATTGTACTCATTACACCCGATGGCGAGCGTACCTTCGCTACTTATCTGGGAGCCGCCGCGGAGTTATGCGCCGATGATATCCAGAAAGACGCCTTCAACGGATACGATATCTTCCATATTGAAGGATACCTTGTGCAGAACCACGACTTGATAGAGAAAGCCATCCGTCTGGCCAAGGAGTCCGGGTGTATGGTTTCTCTGGATCTGGCATCCTATAATGTGGTCAACGAGAACCATGCATTCCTCAAAGGGCTGATCAAGCAATACGTGGACATTGTCTTTGCCAACGAAGACGAGTCATTTGCATATACCCATCTCAATCCGGAAGAGTCTGTACAGATGATCGCTGAGCAATGCGACATAGCGGTTGTCAAAGTGGGTAAG
>CADBVL010000038.1 GCA_902798015.1 uncultured Bacteroidales bacterium | reverse complement strand
TTGAGGACAAGGTGGTTATAGACAGTGAAGGCGACTTTAAACTGTCCGTGACTTCGAATATCAGCGGCTCGGCGCTGAAGTGCCAGGCATTGATAGTGAATAAAAACGTGAAGTTGGAACTGATCTCCCGCAACTCGCAGGATGGCATGTATGCGCTTGACTGCAAGAATATCACGGTAAACGGTGGTACAATACTCGCGGATGTCACCACCGCGTATATGGCGGTTAAGACAATGCAACTGAACCTCAACGGCAGTTGGCTCGAGAAACCGAAGGGGGGTATCGTAGATGCTGAGAAGGGATGTATCTGCTTCGGAGACAGCCTCCCCGCCAAACGCGTTCGTATCACTCCGGAAGTAAAGAAATGATGAAGCGTCTCTCCCTCATTGTTATCTGCTCTTTGTTCTTTGTGACGTCAAAAGCAGAGCTGACTATCCCCCGTGACTCGGTGCCGGAGGACCACTTGGCGTGGCTCGGTCTGCGCGGAGCGGTGAAGGAGGTAGTGGAGTACGACTACAACGGTTACGGCAAGACCACTTGGCGTTTTGACACGCGCGGTCGCTTGACGGAGTATATCGAATATACCCATCCTTTCTTCGAGAACGGCGGTTGTGTCTTCGGTCTCTGGGCGCACTATCGCTACGCTTATGACGAGCACGGAAAGATCCAATTCCTTGAGACCTACAATGCGGATTATACTACGGTCGATGATTTTGCGGACATGATTCTTGAACTCTTCCCGCCGCAATACAAGGGCGCAACTTTCCGGGATAAAACGGAGAAAGAATACGGCGACACGACGTTCTGTTATAACCAATGGACGCCGGATGGCGAGACAAGCAATTATTTCGGTATCCGCTACGACCGCAAGGGTAACTGGTTCGAAATGGTACATACCAGTGAGGATGGCTATGCGTGCGCGAGTGTAGTCGTGCGCGAAATAAAATATTATAAGGATATAGACCTCTTCGACCTGCCGGTAGGCGTGAAAGCGGTCAGCCATCATTGGCAGTCGGACGGACGAAACTGGGGCAACCGCTATGAGTTTGACAGCGAAGGCAACATGACCGCCTTCCGTTCATGGGTGGACGACGAGGCATTGTACGAATGGAACCCCGCGACGGATGAGGAGTTAGGCAGCGATTTCATTGTGCCGGAATCCAACGACAAGGCGCGTGAGGTGGAATACTGGTCCGTACCAATGGGCGAACTGAAGACGCTGCCGGCGGGTATCCAGGAGAAAGATGCTTTCTACCTCTGTTTCGACTATATGGGCTATGCCTTCGAGGGCAGTCTCTATCCGCTGCATGACGGTTGGTGGATCGTGCTGAGCCACTGGTGTCTGGACGAAGATCTGACGATGTACCTCGATGAAGAGGACGAGAACGGCGACCCTGTTCCTGCGGCCTCGCGTTATAAAGACCCCTTTGCCGGCATGCGCTATCCGATCATCAAGACCGATTCGGTTAGTTTCATCTCCCGCAACTACGGCGGTCAGGTCATTAAGCTATACAAAGAGTCCGAGGGCAAGAAAGTGTGGGACAAACTGAAAGTGTCCTGTCATCTGGATGTGGTGGATGCTGACCCCAAGACGCGTCGTGTCCTTTGCCGGACGAACCCGAATAACTGGGACTGGGAAGAGTCCCCGCAGTACTACGCCGTCTATGGATGGATGGACGAAGAGTGGGTCTGTGCCAACCTCTTAACCACCTGCCCGTAATGAACACCACCTTGCTCATATTAACCCTCCTCATTCGTTATGAACGGATGAATGTCTGCGCAGCGGACACGACCAATCATCCTATTACCATCGAGATGCAAGACAGCGCGATACTCCGGGATCTGGTGCAACATATCATGCTTTACCACGAGGATGGCTACGATGCCATCCCGAATACCGGGCAGAACCTCTGGTGGCAACTCTCTTACGACCATGGTACGCTTGCTTATATATGCGACAATCACCGCGAGTGCAGTTATGCCAACATCCCCGCGGATACGCCGCTCAAGGATATATCCATTACAGCAATCTATGCCCGTCCGGCAGAGTTGCCGACGGATAAACCCGGTGGATTATGATCTTCATCCTGACTCTCATAGTAATCATCGCGGCGGTCCTATGGTACCGCGAGGCGCAGAAGGAGAAGGCTTCTCTTCAGCCGGAATCCGCAAAAAAGGAGCAGAACAAACCAAAGCCTGCGCCCAAGCCCTCCAATGTCATCTGGAATGATAACTCGCGGCTCTTGTCTTTCGAACCCGACGGACTGAGTCTGCGCTATAACGGTCAGACATACCGCTTTGGCTGTGACGGCCACGAACCGATGACAATCATCCTGAAATCCGGCGAGGCGGTGGCGTATATCCATAACTCGTTTGACGTGGAGTATGAGTGCGGCCAGTTCCGCAAGAATCCGGACTATCGGTGCAGCACGATTACCGGCAGGGAGCATGACGCCAAGTCTTTCTGTTTGCTGCTCACGACGGCGATAGACGACGGCTACGATTGGCAGATAGATGAGTTGGAAAGCAGGGTAGATGAGTTGACACGCTTTGAGACGCGCGAAGTATGGTATAAAAACAACGGCATTGAGTTCGGCAGGTATGGCGAAGAAGAAGGGGGTAGGGAAGAGCACCACTATGAGCATGAGATACTCTATATGATTGTCGATGGCCATAAATACCACCTCTGCGATAATGTCAATGAGGCGGATGCACTCTATTTCTTCATTCCCGGATACTACGGACGCAAACAAGCCAAACTACGTATCCACGGCACCAACGGTGCTGTCCTTGCCGCCTATGCCGATGACTGGAAAAGCGGAAAGACCTTCACTCCTTTCGGGCACCCCTGCGACACCAAGACTTTCTGCGCCATGATCGCTTACGCCCTCCGGTCCGGCAAGAAAGACTTCAACCTCCATGAGTTAGAGAAAGCCTTCGCAAAACGAGAATACTAAGATACATTATGAGACTATCTGCATTGATTATAGCGGCCGTCGGGCTACTGCTCACCGCCTGGTTCATCGGCGTGATGGGCTATCGAGGCAAGACCCTTGTGTACGGCATAATGGTGATCATTTTCACCGGGCTGTGTATATGGGCGCTCATCAATATGAATGAGATATCGGTGTTCCTGCGCGAACATTTCGGCGTCTGGGGCATGTCCGGCATCTTCCTGATCATCGCCCTCGCCGTCTGGCTCTGTATCCATTTCTTATTCTGATATAGTAACAATTAAAATCTATTGGTTATGAAAAAATTTACTCTTTTCCTCGCAGCCCTCTGCTGCTGCGCAATGATGGCGAATGCCACAAACTACAGCCTGCAAGTGGCAGGCATACAAGTAACGGATGCTAACTGCTCCGACATCCTGAATGATGGCAAAGTGAGTTACGACGATGCGACAAAAACGCTGACGCTCAACAATGCATCCATTACCGTTACATCAGGTACTGCTATTTTAATAATGGCGGAGATGAAGATTCAGTTGTTGGGTAACAACACCATTACACTCAACCACTCTAACGCTGGCTACTCAGGTATTTATTCCTTGGCCAAAACGACCATTTATCATGAGTCCAAAAACTGGAGCGCGGCTTCGCTGACCATCACTACCCATAACGGCAATAACACGCCGATAGCCGTCTACGGCGATTTGGATATCTTGGGACCGATAGACCTGAAAGTGTATGGCTATAGCAGTATGGGGCAAATCTACGCGACGAATCTGAATATTAACGGCGCAAGCATCTATTTCGACCGGGGTGATAAAGAGAGCGTTTCCGGCAAAATCACGATAGAGGACTCCGAGTTCAGAAACGGGGTATATGTGGATGCCGGAGGTAAGTTCTTCCGCAACTCCAATGGCACAAAGATGGATGTGCAGACGCATGTATGGCTGGATACGATGTTGCGTAAACTATGGCTCATGGTCAAGAAAGCGAATATGGGGAATATCGCCTTTTTGTACGGTGCTCCCTTTAAGACAGATATCAAGATGATGGTCTCCTATGGAGAAACGATAGAACTGGATGCGCTTGCGGCACCGGATTATAAGTTCCGCGGATGGTATAATAGTGCCAATGAATTGGTAAATGACAAGCCTGTTTACACTTTCTTGAAAATGGACGAGGTGACTATTCTTTACGCAGATTTCCAATACATAGGCATAGATAGCAAAGAACTGGATGGCAAGTTCTCCATCGCAGCAAATAGATATGTAGTCTTTGCGCCGGGCAACCTCAAATATCAGGGCTATACGGGGCTCTGGCTCTTTGAAAACGAGCAGTATGATTACTTGGGCGAGGACAATAATCTCGTAGGCAAGGATTCGGTTGAATGGACGGATTTGGTGCTTTTCGGCGCCGAAGGATGGAACCAGGTGCTCAATGGAGGTCCGCATGCATCCGAGTGGTTCTTGCTCAACGAGGAAGAATGGAATTATCTCCTCTTCCAGCGTCCGAAAGCCGGAGATCTCAAAGCGCGTGCCACCATCTATGACCTGCCGAACGGCGTGGTTAAAGGATATATCCTCTTACCCGATAACTATACCGCTTCTTGGGATGTACTCAATACGGATCCTTCCGCTACGTATGCCTCCAATGAAGTGAGTCTGGGCACCTGGAAAAATGTCTATGAAGCGAAAGGTGCTGTCTTCCTTCCCGCTGCAGGAACCCGCAACGATGGTACGATTGAATACCTGAAACAACGTGGATGCTATTGGACACCGGATGTGAATACAGGCATGGGCGGTTTCCTCTATTTGACGGATAACTTTGCTCCTACTATCTCTTTTGCGCCTTCTAAAACAAAAGGTTGCTCTATCCGCCCGGTACGCGAAGTAGCCGCTCCGCAAGGTATCGAAGATCCTACCTCCGACTCCTCCCTGAAAGGAAGAGGAAAGAAACTGATCAAAGACGGTCAGTTGCTCATCGAGCGCAACGGCAAGACCTATAACGCCCTCGGCGCGGAGGTGAAATGAAATGAATTTACGAAAAGGCGTCACTCCGACGCCTTTTTTGTGCTCCCTCTTGCATATATCAAAAAAAAGTTGTACCTTTGCACTTGATTTCAAAAATCCGCCGTGCATCATCTCGGAACCGCCTAAAATACGGCTTTGCATGAAGATCCTATTAGGCTATTAACAGGTGATTAACACGCGATTAATACGCGATTAGATAAAATACCCCAACTCTCATTTCTTATGGCAAGAGCAAAATACGCAGCAATTATCAATGGTTTGCAAGGAGCTACATCTCCCGATTCTATCCATCGACAGAAACATTACCGCGATGCGCGAGGACGTATAATAGGCGCAGCATCCCCCGAAGTATATCAGGTTACGAAACCAAGAAACTGGAAGAAAAAACCGGCGGTTGGGGAGGAACTCAAAAACCAAAAACTCTGGGGAAAAGCCTGCTACCTCGCCGCTAAATCTCTGGACACCAAAGAGGGATTGGAGTATTGGCAAAAACGCTTCGAAGCACAGTTGTATGCCACCAGAGGATCCAAGCCCGATCCCATGGCTTCCATCGATCCTAAAACCAAAGGCAGAAAAAGATACGCCCGCTTTGATGCCTTTGTCAGAGCGATTATCCGAAATGAACTCAAACTCGCCCAAGAACATAACCCTCACCGTTAGCCCGCCATAGAACACCTTATTGCCGCAAGTACCGCAAAAATGCGAGTTTTGGATGAAGCGGTATAGCCGCACCAAGGATGTCTGGTGGACATCCGCCGGAGTAAGTGCGGCGCGCGAGGCGGGATAACCCTCACCGTTAGCCCGCCATAGAACACCTTATTGCCGCAAGTACCGCAAAAATGCGAGTTTTAGGTACTTGCGTATATTCCTGAAAAGCAGTAATTTTGCAGCGTCGAAAGGACGCTGCTTTTTTTGTACAAACAATCACCTAAAATAACAGTATTAACCATTAAATTTTATTTATTATGAAACGTATTTTTTACTCACTGGCTTTGGCGCTGATGGCGCTGATGGTTTCCATTCCCGCAAAGGCGGCAGCGGGTAGGTATTTCGTAAATGATTACGAGGATTTTAAACTGGTCTTTCGTTATGGGCTCAGGCCCAATAATGCGCCTCTCCAATCCGGTGATACTATCCAATTAATTGTGGATATTAACCAAACTTACAACTCATCCCGAGATGTTTTTGATGTGCGTTCCGGACAAGTGCTAACGTTAAACCTCAACGGCCATACTGTTCGATACGAAGCTACAGCATCTGCATTGCTACATCTTTTTGATATTAGTGAAGGCGCAACTCTCAATATTATTGATAGCAAAGGAGGTGGTCAGTTTATCCTTAACGATAAGGATGGTAATGGACAAACGCATTTGTTTAAACTTAGTAAGAACGCCACGCTCAATATATATGGAGGTAGCCTCCTATGCTTGTATAACAATGTAGCATGGTCGCGTTGCGCAGCCGTAAACGTTAGGGAAGGAGTTGAAGGGGCAGTGGTCAATGTCTATGGCGGTTTAATCTCTAGCATTAAAGGCTCTAATGGTGACCTCAAGCCGGCCCAAATAAATATTTACGGAGGAATTATCGGAACAGAGTCTTTCCTTTCTGAGTCTTACGATGCTGCGTTATGGCATGATCCATTCAATGGGACAATCAAAGGAGGTAAGATTTATGGTCTATTTGGAACTGCAGCGCTGGCAGATAATCCATATGGCGGCAAGAAAGCGCTTGCAGAGAACACAAAAGTGTATATTGATGGCGTGCTGACACCGAATAACCAACTGGTTTCCGATCGTGAGGCCTATGAACACAAATTGGTGGAAGTCATCTACGAGCCATCATTCTCCGTCAATAATATTGCCGTAACATCCGCGAACGCAGCGGATATCCTTGGCGACGGAAAAGTTAGTTTTGATATAGCATCCAACACCTTGTATCTGAAGACCAAAGAAGCAGGTAAGCCTAATACAATTAACGGCAATATCGTTTATGATGATTTCAAGTTGAATATTGTAGTTGATGGCATCTGGTCGTTGAACGGACGTATCGTCGGACATGACGGTGACCTTATTATTTCTCCTGCACATTTTGCATTGACCGAAGAAGATGGTGACATTCTTGCTATCCACTCGCAGAACTCAACCGCCGTTTCGCTGAACGGTAAATCATTCTGCGCAAAAAACAGAGTACGCGTTTTCATCGAAGATAACAATACCCATACGCAAACAGCCGTATCCTGCGGTATGTTTGTAATCAACAACGCTTGGTTTGATGCGTGGGGCAAAAAACCGATAGTGGATTGCCAGAATAGTATGATTACGAACGCAAAGATTACATCTGGTAGCCTTAAGGATAACGATGTCATTCAGGTGGTGCCAAATATCACCAAATATGTCGTTTGGGTGGATGTGAATGATAAATCTGCCGGAACAGTTACAGGCGACGGATTAGTTAATGAAGGCGTTTCGCATACCGTTACTGCTACTCCAAAGAGTGGTTATCACTTCCTTCGCTGGTCCAACGGCGTGACCGACAATCCTTATACCTTCGTCGTGACCCAAGACACCATTCTGTATGCTCTCTTCGAGAAAGAAGTAGTAATTAATTACTACGATATTCGGGTCGCTTCTGCCGACGAGACCATGGGTTGGGTAGAAGGCGGTGCTATGCAGTTAGAAGAAGGACAGAAAGTAAACATCAAAGCTTACCCGAGAAGCGGCTATGAGTTCCTCTATTGGAGAGATTCCAAAGAACAAGTGGTATCCGGTCAGGCGACGTATGAAGTGACGGTAAACGGCGATGAGACCTACACGGCTTATTTCCGCGTGCAACCGCCCGCAGATGCGCTTACGCTCTGGGTGTGCGGTACGCAAGTAACCGGCTCGAACTCTCGCGACATCCTCGGTGACGGCGTTTGGAGTTATGACGATGCTACCCGTACGCTGACAGTCATGAAGGATGCTACGTACAACATCACTAATGATGGCTTCATCGAAGATTGGGCCGGAAGCGGCACGGATGAACCGTTAATCGTCAATGTGGGTAACCATAAGATTGAAGCGACTTGTACGACGACGGACAATGTCATTCGTAATGCCATCGTAGGCACCAAAGGTATGACTTTTACCGGTACTACGTATCATGGTGTTACCCTCACGGCACAGAATATGTACGCGGCGAACTTTAGCAAACCGCTTACCGTAACCGGACATATGGACTTGACGCTCAACCTCAAGAACACCACCGATTGGGGTAAAGACAATTTCAAAACCGCAGTGTTGCTGGCAGGTGTTACTCCGTCTCTGATCGTTGACGGAGCGAACTTGTACATTAACTCCGGCGTGGGTGAAGGTGGCGGAAAGGGTTACAAGGCAACCAACAAAACAGATCAGGAAGCAAACCTCAGTCTGAACAACGCGAGTATACAATGGGGCTCTATAAGCAGCCATGATCTGGGTATCTTGGATGACTCGCCGAAGTATGAGATTAACTATCTCACACCGGCCTTGGAGAGTCTGTGCTTGACGAGCACCTTTGGCCTTTCCTTCTTTGAAGGAACACACTTTAACTTGTATGCGTATCCGGCTCCGGGATATAAGTTCGTTAGCTGGAGTGACGGCAACACCGATAACCCGCGTCTGATCATCATGCCGGCATATAATCTCTACCTCGACCCGATCGTAGAGGTGGATGAGTCAATCGTTCCGAAGGGCGCGATCATTAACGCCAACGTTACCGAAGGGCAAGGTACTATTACGAACTTTACATCCGGATGGTATGCTGAAGGTACGGAACTGACTATCACCGCACAACCTGCCGAAGGCTATGAGTTCGTGCAGTGGTCCGATGGACATGAGACTAACCCATACTACTTGACTGTAGAAGATGGAAAGAACATCAACATTACCGCAATGTTCTGCGAAAAAGGACAGGGTATCGAGAATATCCAAGTAGAGGGTGACCAACCGCAAAAAATCATGATGGACGGCATCCTTTATATCGTTCGCGATGGCAAAATATACAATGCGCAAGGTGCAAATGTAAGATAAATTTGCACAAATCGCAAGAAATGTGTATCTTTGCACCGGAATTGAAAAGGTTTATTCTCATAGTATTCGCATTCTTCTCCGTCATGGCGACTCCCGCCATGACGCGAGAGGAGGCGTTTGCCGTAGTAGATAGTGCATACGCCCTCGCCATGGCGGGGGAGATAGAGCAGGCGGTAGCCCTCAATAACGACGGCCTGTCTGCCGTGCCCGAGGACTCAATGGATATACGATGCGAGTTCTACTCCTGTCTCCTCTACTGTTATCATCGCCTGGGCGATTATCAGCAGGCACTCTATTATGGGGAGCAATGTTTGGCGTTTGACGAGCAGCAAGGCGATCCGGCGAATATATCCGCCTCTTTGGGCAACCTCGCCGGCATTTACTCATCCGCCGGACAGCAGGACATAGCCATCGCTTATCTCGAGCGTGCCATCTCTATTGAGGAGTCTCTTCTGGCATCCGACACCACGCATTCCCCAAAGTCTCTCGCCATCCGCAAGGCGATGTTAGGCGAAGTACTGTTGGCGAAAAGCCGCCAGCAATCAGATGTCAGCAATCAGCCATCTAAAGACAACCTGCAAAGAGCGTTGCAGTTGACCGAAGAAGCGCTCGCTATCGATCGTTCTCTCGGACGCAGACTGCAGGAAGGAATGCGGCTTGCACAACTCGGACATATTTACGAGGCCTTGGGTGACGCGCGTAAGGCGAAAGACTATACCTCACAAGCCCTTGCCATCGCCCGCGAGACTGGAAACAAGATGACCGAAGTGCTGTGCCTCTTGCAGTTGGAGCGGTACGAAGAAGCAGCGCAACAAGCGCGCCAACTCGGATTCAAGAAACAGGAGTTCGAAGCCTGCGACCAACTCTATGCTCGCGCCAAGAACGCCGGTAGGTTCGAACAGGCCCTGGCTTGGCTCGAAAGAGCACGTGTGCTCCACGAACAACTGATGAGCGAAGAGAGCCAGCGGCAGTTAACCATCGCGCAAGTCCAATACGACACCTATCGCAAGGAACAGCAGTTGGAGGACCAACAGCAGGAGATTCAGCAGAAACAAGCGCGTCTGAAAGCGCTGCTTTTCTTCTCCATCCTTGCCCTGCTCGTCATCGCCTTACTCGTCGGCCTCGTCGTTCTGCTTCGTCATCGCAACACGCTCATCGCCCAACAGGCTGCCGATAAGAAACGTCAGTACGGCATCCTCAGTCATGACCTGCGCAATCCCGTCATGGCGCAGCAACAACTGCTACAGATGCTCTACACGAACTACGAGCACTACAAACCCGAAGAAGCGCACAAGCTTATCGGACAACTCCTTGCCGGCAGCGATAACCAACTGGCGCTCTTGCGTAACCTGCAGGAGATAGTACAACTCGATCGTCAGGCACGATGCTTCCGAACCGCTCAACTCGACCTCGCAGCCGTACTGCGTGACACCATTCCGGACGTACAGAGTGCGGCCCTGCTCAAAAACGTGACCATCGATATGCATGCCGAGCGACTGCTTGTGGAAACCGACCGCGAGATGATCCGTACCGTGTTGCGCAACCTCCTCAGCAACGCTATCAAGTTCTCGCCCCGAGGCAGTACCATCGAAGCGGGCACAATAGCGCCGGCAGCCTTCTATGTGCGCGACCACGGCGTGGGAATGACACGCGAACAGATACAACGTATCCTCACCGATCAAAAGCAGCTCGAGTCGTCTGTCGGGACCGATGGTGAGAGCGGTACAGGATACGGACTCATCCTCTGTCGCGAACTGCTTAACCTCTGCCACTGCAAGTTGGATATCCAGTCCGTCAAAGGCGAGGGCACTACGTTTACCATTGATTTACAACACGCTTATTACCCAATCAACAAATATGAAAATCGCTATACTCGATGACCATGAACTGATACGCGTCGGCATCGCCGGTACGCTGCAGTCCACTCCTCATACCATCACTATCAGCGTACCAACCGCGGCGCAACTCTTCGAGGCGCTGGAAGCCGGTACGCCCTGTGACATCGTCTTACTGGACATCCTCATGCCCGACTCCAACGGCGTAGATGTTGCAGAACGGCTGCGTAGAGAGTATCCGGATATCAAGATCATCGTCCTCTCTATCGACAATCGGGAGTTCACCCTCATGCAACTCCTCAAGATAGGCATGGACGGCTTCGTCAGCAAGAGCTCTCCGCTGACTGACATCCCTATCGCCATCGACTCCGTCGCTAACGGCGTGCCTTTCTACGGGCGGGATATCGCCATCCTTATACGCGACATCACCGACGCCAAACTCAATAACAAGAATATAGCTGCGCTCTCCAAACGCGAGATAGAAATCATCAAGGCTTGCTGCGACGGACTCATGGGCAAGGAGATAGCGGAGAAATTTCATATCTCCCTCCGCGCCGTCAACAGCCACAAGACGAATATATTCAATAAACTCGGTCTGAACTCCTCCGTGGAGATGGTCCGTTTTGCAATCGAGCATGGTATCATTTAAAAAACGCTGTCTCTTAGCTTTCATCTCTCTACTCTTGACTCCCCTCGCTGCGGCGGTCTATACGCCGTCGGAGGTGCCGAGCCCGAAGAAGCAGGGACAGGAGTACTATGTCGCTGACCCCGATTCGCTTCTCGCGGACTCCACCGTCCAATGGCTCAATAGTTGTGCGGCGATGCTTGATGAGAAGACCCACGTCGAGATGGCCGTCGTAGCCCTCTCCGCTATCGAAGAGACCTCCGATGCCTTCGACTTCGCCTACGAGCTTTTCCAACGATGGGGAATAGGACGCGAGGGACAGAACACCGGCGTGCTCATCCTCTTCGTGCTCGAAAGCCATGACGTGCGTATTATGACGGGTACAGGCATAGAAGGTGTCCTCACGGATGCCGTCTGCTCGCGCATCATACAGGATGAGATGGTTCCCGCCTTCCGTGCCGGGGACTATGACGAAGGGCTGTGCCTCGGAGCACTCGCTATCTATGAAATCTGTACCGATGGAGAAGCGCCCGAAGAACTGCTTGCCGTCCGGTCGTTCACCAACCGCGGGCAGTATGCCTGGGAAAACGAGGAAATAGAGTGGAGTACAGGCGAGATTATCGTTCTTTGGATCATGGGACTCGGCGTAGTGCTGATCATCATTGCCTGCTGGTTCGCCGCGGTCAAGAAATGTCCGAAATGCGGCAAACGCAAAGCCCGCGCTATCCAATACAAGACCATCACCAAAGCCACCTATTCGCATAGCGGGGAGAAAGAAATAACCTATCGCTGCAAGCACTGCGGACATGTCTTCACGCGCCGTGAGATCATCCCGAAATTAGAACATTCTTCTTCCTCTTCTTCCTCTTCAGGAGGCGGATATTCTTCAAGCAGCAGTTCCTCCTCCGGCTCATGGGGCGGCGGTTCTACCTCCGGCGGCGGTGCCGGAGGTAAATGGTAATCCGTTCTGTGTTTTATCACCCGCATTGCGAAACATTTCTTCTTTTAAATATGCACGCCTCAAGGGCACCCTTCGGGGTGCTCTTTTTTTTGTAAAATACAAAAAGATTTGCATAATTCAAAAAAAAGCAGTACCTTTGCAGCCGCATTTTATGGGCTAATATAAATACACACAAATACTATGGAATTTAAGTATGCACCGATGTTTCAACTCGGAATAGATGAAACAGAGTATTACCTGCTGACCAAAGACCATGTGTCGGTTGGCAATTTCGAAGGACATGAGATATTGAAAGTGGAGCCGGAGGCACTGACCCTCATGGCACAACAAGCCTTCCATGACGTGAGTTTCATGCTGCGCCGCTCGCACAACGAGCAGGTGGCGAAGATCCTGCGTGACCCGGAGGCGTCCGCCAATGACAAATACGTAGCCCTGACATTCCTGCGCAACGCCCCGAAGTGGCATGCAAAGGACAACTGCCGCTCTGCCAGGATACCGGTACCGCTATCATCCACGGAGAGAAAGGACAAGAAGTGTGGACCGGATACTCCGATGAGGAAGCGTTGAGCCGCGGAGTGTTCAATACCTACACCGAGTGCAACCTGCGCTATTCGCAGAACGCGCCGCTGAACATGTACGACGAGGTGAACACCAAATGCAACCTGCCGGCGCAGATCGACATCGAGGCTACGCATGGCAATGAGTACCGTTTCCTCTGCGTGACCAAGGGTGGCGGTAGCGCGAACAAGACCTATCTCTACCAGGAGACCAAGGCTCGTATCCAGAACCCCGGAACACTCATCCCCTTCCTCGTGGAGAAGATGAAATCGCTCGGAACGGCAGCTTGTCCTCCGTATCATATCGCCATCGTCATCGGTGGCACTTCGGCGGAGAAGAACCTGTTGACCGTCAAACTCGCTTCCACCCATTACTACGACTCGCTGCCGACGACCGGCGACGAGACCGGACGTGCTTTCCGTGATATAGAACTCGAGAAACAACTGCTGCAGGAGGCCTACAAGATCGGTCTCGGTGCGCAGTTCGGCGGCAAGTACATGGCGCATGACGTGCGTGTCGTTCGTCTGCCCCGTCACGGCGCTTCCTGCCCGATAGGACTCGGCGTAAGCTGCTCTGCGGACCGAAACATCAAATGTAAGATCAACAAAGACGGTATATGGATTGAGAAACTTGATAACAACCCCGCTTCCCTCATCCCCGAGGAGCTGCGTCAGGCCGGCGAGGGCGATGCGGTACGTATCGACCTCAACCAGCCGATGAAGGACGTGTGCGCTATTCTGACGAAGTACCCGATCGGTACGCGTCTGAGCCTCAACGGTACTATTATCGTAGGTCGCGACATCGCGCAGGCGAAGATCAAAGCGCGTCTCGATGCCGGCGAACCGATGCCGGAGTACCTCAAGAACCATCCGATCTACTATGCCGGTCCGGCGAAGACGCCTGCCGGCATGGCGTGCGGCTCGATGGGTCCGACGACGGCCGGACGTATGGATCCGTACGTAGATGAGTTCCAGGACCACGGCGGTTCGCTCATCATGCTCGCTAAGGGTAACCGCTCCATCGATGTTACCAACGCCTGTCAGAAACACGGCGGCTTCTACCTCGGCTCCATCGGTGGTCCGGCAGCTATCCTCGCGCAGAACAACATCAAGTCCATCGAGTGCGTCGAGTACCCCGAACTGGGCATGGAGGCTATATGGAAAATTGAAGTGGAGAACTTCCCTGCTTTCATCCTCGTCGATGACAAGGGCAATGACTTCTTCAAACAACTCAAGCCCTGCGCCGGGTGCACGATCCTTTCGTAATTCGAACTAATGGCAAATAAGAGACATAAATATCGTTTGGCGATGCTGGATGACATCACGTTGCGTGAGGTCTTCCATATACGCGTGAGTTGGTTAGGCGCGGTGAGTGTGCTCACCATCACTCTTCTCACCCTGATAGTCCTGCTCTCCGTCCTCATCGTCTATACGCCGATCCGGAATATCCTTCCGGGGTATAATGCCAGTCTGCGTCAGCAGTTGATACAAGAGTCCGCTCGGGTGGACAGTCTGCAGACCAGTCTCACGCTGCAACGCCAGTACCTGGACGTCATCAAGCAACTCACGGCCGGTGATATCCAGTCGGACAGTGTGCAGAGTCTTGACTCCCTGCAGCGTGTCGAGCGGGCGCGTATCCTCGAAGAGGGCCGCAACGAAGTGACCGAGACATTCAAGGCGCAGTATGAGCAGAAAGAGCGTGACCGGCTGTTGCTCTTCGACACTCCTGTGAGCCAGTCCATACAACAACTCTTCCGCCCTGTCCGCGGTGCGGTGGTGCAGTCGGCACGTCCCGATCTGCATGTCTATGCCACGGCTGTGACTACGGCGAAGAACGAGAGCGTGCTCGCCGTCATGCGCGGACGTATCGTCCAGGTGCAGCGCGCAGAGGATAACACCTTCACTATCGTGTTGCAACAAGCGCAATACCTCACTATCTACCGCGGCGTGACCAAAGCGCTCAAGACGCATGGGTCCTCGGTGGAAGCAGGAGAGGCGATAGGACTGATGGACGGCGACCATAATCTGGAAATGGAGTTGTGGGACGGCGGAAAGTTTGTGAATATAGAAGAGGTGATAGCGTGGTAAGTAAAGAGTGAAAGAGTGAAAGAATGAAGGAGTTAGCGATTTTAGGTAGTACGGGCAGTATAGGCACGCAGACCCTGGATGTCGTGCGTGCTTATCCGGACAGGTATCGCGTGTACGCGCTATGCGCGCACAGGAGCATAGACCTGTTGGTGCAGCAGGCGCAGGAGTTTCATCCCGAAGTGGTGTGCATCGCCGACGAGAGCCTCTACGGAGAACTCAGCGCGCAACTCTCGGCTATCCGTTTTGAAGGAAAGATATGGGCGGGACCGGATTCCATCGCCGAAGTGGTGACGATGCCGAGTATCAACATCGTGGTAGCCGCGATGGTCGGTTATGCCGGACTACGTCCGACCATTGAAGCCATCAAAGCCGGCAAGACTATCGCCCTCGCCAACAAAGAGACCCTCGTCGTGGCAGGAGAGATCATCTGCGACCTGGCGGTGAAACATCATACGCCTATTCTGCCGGTCGATAGCGAGCATAGCGCAATCTTCCAGTCTCTGGTCGGAGAGAACCGCAGCGAGATAGAGAAAATCCTGCTCACCGCCAGCGGAGGACCCTTCCGCACGTACAGCTTGGAGCAGATGCGGACAGTCACAGCCGCCGATGCGCTCAAACACCCCAATTGGGACATGGGCGCGAAGATCACCATCGACTCCGCGAGCATGATGAACAATGGCTTTGAGGTCATCGAGGCCAAGTGGCTCTTCGGAGTGCCGGTAGAGAAAATCCAAGTGCTCGTCCACCCGCAGTCCATCGTTCATTCTGCTGTGCAGTTCACCGACGGAGCCATCAAGGCGCAACTCGGCGCACCGGACATGCGTCTGCCGATACAATATGCCCTCTCGTTCCCCGAACGCCTCGCGAGTGACTTCCCCCGTGCCGACCTGTTCGCACTCAAGGACCTCACCTTCGAGCAACCGGACTTAAAGCGCTTCCCGAACTTAGGACTGGCGTACGAAGCCATGCGCAGAGGAGGTAACATACCCTGCGTCCTCAACGCTGCCAATGAGGTGGCTAACCTCGCTTTCCGCGAAGGACGGTGCGGATTCCTGCAGATGAGCGATATCATCTGTAAGACAATGGACAAAGCTACGTTCATCGCCAAACCCACCTACGAAGATTACGTCGCTACCGATGCCGACGCCCGCCGGATAGCAGAGGGATATTTCTGATTTCTAATTTCTAATTTTTAATTTCTATCGTGATTCAAGCAATACAATTGATACTCGCCCTTTCGTTTCTCGTGTTAATACACGAGTTAGGGCATTTTACGTTCGCAAAAATATTCCACGTCCGCGTGGAGAAATTCTATTTGTTCTTCAATCCATGGATCAGCCTTGTGCGTATCAAGCACTTCGACGGCAAATGGCATGTGAAGTTCTTGGCGCCGAATGAAGACGAACAGTGGGCGCAACACCCTGAGACGACGGAGTGGGGTATAGGCTGGCTGCCTTTCGGCGGTTATTGCGCCATCGCGGGCATGGTCGATGAGACCCATTCGACCGATGACCTGCCGTCTGAACCGCAGGAGTGGGAGTTCCGTTCCAAACCCGCATGGCAGCGCTTGTTGATCATCCTGGGCGGTATCCTCGTTAACTTCATCGGAGCACTGGTCATCTTCGCGATGATCTTCTGGCATTGGGGAAATGACACCTTGCCCCTCAAAAACATCACCTCCGGACTCTACTATTCGGAGATCATGCAAGAGGAGGGTTTTGAGCAGCAAGACAAGATACTGACCGTCAACGGCGAAGAACCCGAGACACTGAGCGACGCGGTACAGGCCATCATCATCGAGGGGCAGCGTGACGTGGTAGTGCTGCGCGGGACGGACACAGTGCACCTGACGATGAGCGAAGATCTCGGACCGCGTTACCTCGCCGTACAGAACGCTTTTGACAAAGCCGAGCGCGAGAAAGCACGTGCGGACAAGAACTATGACAAACGCCGCTATGTGCTCGTCGCAGAGTGGTTCCCGTTCGTAGTGGATACTGTCTTGCCGGACAATGCGGCTGCGTTCGCAGGCATAGAGAAAGGCGACTCCATCGTAGCTATAGACGGCGTGCCGACACCGTGCGCTGTACAGGTGACGCTCGAACTGCAGAAACATCCGTGCGACTCCATCACACTCGATTATTATCGTGCCGGAGAGTTGCAAACAGCCCGTCTCTTCATCGGCGACCAAGGAAAGATAGGCGTAGGACCGAAGAGTGTGTTGACATATTTTGAACTCGAGCATACGGATTATACGTTCTGGCAAGCTATACCGGCAGGCATACAATATGGCTGGGATATCCTCGCCATGTACGTCAAGCAGTTCCGCTTAGTCTTCACCAAAGAAGGGGCACAGTCGCTCGGCGGATTCGGAGCCATCGGATCGATGTTCCCCGATTTCTGGAGTTGGGAGCTGTTCTGGAACATGACGGCATTCCTCAGTATTATTCTTGCTTTCATGAATTTCCTGCCTATCCCTGCGCTGGACGGCGGGTACATCCTCTTCCTGCTCGTGGAGATCATCACACGCCGCAAACCCAGCGACCGGTTCCTGGAGATAGCGAACGAAGTGGGCTTCTGGATCCTCATCGCCCTGCTCATCTTCGCCAATGGAAATGATATTTTGAAACTATTCTTCTAGACAATGGAAAATTATTTCGTGCATGAGTCCTCGTACGTGGACGAGGGGTGCCAAATAGGGAAAGGCACCAAGATCTGGCATTTCAGTCATATCATGTCCGGCTGCATCATCGGCGAGAACTGTAATATCGGTCAGAATGTTGTTATCTCACCGAATGTAGTACTCGGTCGTAATTGCAAGATCCAGAACAACGTCTCTGTTTATACCGGTGTGCACTGCGAGGACGATGTGTTCTTAGGGCCGTCCATGGTCTTCACGAACGTCATCAACCCCCGTGCTGCTGTCTCCCGCAAAGACGAATACCGTCCTACTATCCTGCGCCGCGGTGTCTCGGTAGGCGCGAATGCCACCATCGTCTGCGGACACACGCTCGGCGAGTACTGCCTCATCGGTGCTGGCTCGGTAGTCACCAAAGATGTGCCTGCGTACGCCCTCATGGTCGGCAATCCCGCCCGGCAAATAGGATGGGTCAATGCACACGGAGACAAATGCGCATCCCTCGAGGAAGCCATGTCAACTGATTTCTAATTTCTGATATCTGACAACTGATTACTACAATGATACAACGAATTCAAACACTTTATTTATTGGCGATAGTGGCTTTAGGCATCGCCCTGATTTTTTTGCCGGTGTTACAGTTGGTGACGCCTGAAGATGCCGCTGAATTGCGTATATATAACTTAGGTGCGTCCGGAATGGAGTTAATCACAAACGAGGACTGTCAGCCCGTTGTTTGTCTGCAAGGTCTTTGGGGCTTGTTGGTCACTACAGCGTTAATCCCGCTCTTGGCGCTGATAGACATTTTCCTCTATAAGAAACGTATCCTGCAGGCCCGCCTCAATATCTTCCTCGCTATGCTTTGTCTGGGATATTACGGCGTGCTGGCTATTTATGTATGGCAGGCGAAACTGGCCATGGGCGTGGACTGGCATGTTCTCCCATGGGCATCCTTCCCGCTTGTATGTTTTGTATTAACCCTCATGGCTACACGCCGGATCCTCAAAGACGAGGCGCTCGTCCGTGCAGCCGATAGAATTCGATAACACTGATCTTACTGGATGATTTGCAGAACTATGCATTAGCCGCTGCTACGCAGGAGGAAGAGCGACGACTGACCGCCGACTCGGTGCGTCAAGGCGCGCGTCACATGGTCGAATATGCCCGCACGGACCCAGAAGGATTCCGCGCGGTGTTCAGAGATACGATGCTCACGTTCGGACTCAAGGTGTTAGGTGCACTGGCCATCTTCGTCATCGGAATCTTCGTGATCAGGTTGGTGAAGAGCGGTCTGAAGAAACTCTTCGCCCGCCGGAACACAGAACCTACGATCGCTTCGTTCGTCACTTCCTTCACCTCTATCTCCCTGACCATCCTGACCCTTGTCATCTCCGTCAGCACCTTGGGCGTGGATACGACCTCCCTCGCTGCATTGCTCGCTGCCGGCGGACTGGCGGTCGGAATGGCGCTCTCCGGCACCGTACAGAACTTCGCCGGAGGAATCATGCTGCTGGCCTTCAAACCCTTCAAGGCAGGTGACCTTATCGAAGCTCAGGGAATATTAGGCAAAGTGGTCGAAGTGAATATCACCGCCACGAAGGTGCTCACACCTGATAACCGCGTAGTGATCTTGCCGAACGGAGCGCTCTCCAATGGCTTGATCCAGAACTATAACGGACGGCCGCTGCGCCGTATTGAGTGGCTCGTAAGCGTAGAGTACGGGGTGGATGCTACGGCATGCAAAGAGGCGATCCTGGAGATAGTGAACAGTGACCCGCGCGTGTTGCAGGAAGATACGGACATGAAGCAACTCTACAAAGAGTTGAATATCTCCGCGTTCCAACTCTCGACGGTCAACTATCGCATGGATGCTATCCCGGCACCGTTTGTGGCATTGAAATCCCTCAACGCGAATGATATCACCTTCGTAGTGCGCGCCTGGGTGCGTGCGAATGACTATTGGGATGTGTTCTTCAACCTGCAGGAACAGTTCTATACCGAACTACCCAAACAAGGCTTCGGATTTGCTTATCCGCACGTGGTGGTAAAGAATATTGAGCGGAAGTGATGGAGACGCTCTTAGGAAAGACATTGGTGGAACTGCAGGAGGTGGCGTTGAGCGTCGGCCTGCAGAAGTTCGCGGGGAAACAACTCGCGGAATGGCTCTACGTCCGCCGTGTCACGTCCTTTGATCAGATGACGAATATCTCCCTCAAAGGGCGCGAAGCCCTCAAGGCGCACTATACCATCGGTCGGCATGCCCCGGTTAAAGAGGCTGTGAGTGCCGATGGGACACGCAAGTACCTGTTTGAGGTCGAAAATCATCAATCTCTCAATTTCATTGAGAGTGTCTATATCCCCGAAGAGGACAGAGCTACGCTCTGCGTCTCCACGCAGGCTGGATGTAAGATGGGCTGTAAGTTCTGCATGACCGGCACGCTTGGTTTTCACGGCAACCTCTCTGCTGCGGAAATATTGAACCAGGTCTTCGAAATAGACGCTATTGCGTCTTCTCTCTCCCCCTCTGAGAGGGGGATGGGGGGTGTCTCCAATCTTGTCTTCATGGGAGAAGGAGAACCCATGGACAACCTCGATAATGTGCTGCGTGCCCTGGAAATCATGACTGCGCCCTTTGCTTGCGGATGGTCACCCAAACGGATTACCGTCTCCACGGTAGGTATTCCTGCCATGAAGCGCTTCCTGGACGAGAGCGAGTGTCATATAGCCGTCTCTATGCATAATCCTTTTGCGGTGGAGCGCGCGCAGATTATGCCCGCAGAGAAAATGTTCTCCATCACGGAGGTGGTAAATCTCCTCAAGCAATACGATTTCTCCCATCAGCGCCGTGTGAGTTTCGAGTATATATGCTGGGCGGGTCAGAACGACACTATGCGTCATGCCAAAGAGTTACTACGCTTGCTCAAATGGCTGCCTTGCCGTATCAACCTCATCCGCTTCCATGCCGGAGTGGAAGATATAAAAAACGAACGCCGTTTTCCGGCGTCCGATGAGAAACAGATGGAGTTCTTGCGGGATTACCTGACCGAACACGGTCTCACGACTACTATCCGTCGTTCCCGCGGCGAAGATATCCTTGCCGCCTGCGGAATGCTCGTCAACTCGTTAACCCGTTAATCCGTTAACCCGTTAATCCGTTAATCCGTTAATCCGTTAATCCGTTAACCCGTTAACTCTTTCCCTCTTTACAGCATCTTGCTCAACTCTTCGTAGTATTTCGGGGAGACAGGAACGGGCTTGATGTCGCGGATATCCAACTCCGCCTGTATCATGCCTTCTTTATCGCGTCGCAGCACTTTTACGTGGCGCGGGTTGACGAAATACGAGCGTTGGCAGCGAATGATACCGTGCCGCTCCATCAAGTCCTCTATGCCCCGCATCGACTGACGCAAGGAGTATTCTTTCTTATGCTCGCCTTCCATATAATGGATGGAGATGTAGTTTTCCTGCGCCTCTATATAGAGAATGACATCGTGCGCGATGACCAGTTTGAGACGGCCTGTACTATCCGTGAAGCGCACCAAGTCTTCTTCGTTCACATCTATCTCATCCGGACGTATCAGTGCCAAAAGCAGGGAGAAGACGATATAGGGGTAGGAAAGCGTGGCGAACGACAGACGCAGACATTCTCCCAGTGCAGGGAAATATCCGTAGTCGCCGTACAGTAATGCCACGTACAGGGCTGCGAAGCAGGAGAAGACGAACAACTCGCCAAGACTCCATATCGTGTATTGCCACCAACTCATGTTCAGATGCGCGCCGAACAGCGTCATCGGAATGCGAGAGAGAAGCATCACGCCGATCAAGATACATGTCAACAACAAGGTGTTGATTGTTGGACCGTGCGCTACACTCAGTAATTCATTGATCCACTGGCTTTGATAAATCAGCACAAACCCGAGAAAGAAAACCGGCATGGCCAATACATGCATTACCGTCGCCGTCGGCGAGGTTAATGAAGTGGGTATTTTTGGTATTTTTTTCATATCATTTTATGGTGTGACAAAATTGGATATATGATTTTTTCGTCACTATATAAGCGTTTTAGTCATCAAAACGGCTGTTTTCATCACAAACGTTCGTCCCTAATCACAATTTCTTGTAAGGTAGGCCAAATTGCAGTAATTTTGCACCGTCAAATTAAAAATTTGTTGTTTAACACTCAAATGTATCAATTATGGACAAGACTATTATTATTCAACCTGAAAGTGGATTGCAATTCAACTGGCGTGAGATCGCAGCAAATCCGAGTGGTCGTCATGAGTCCAACATCGACTTGGTAGCCTATAAAGCACTCTATATTAATAAAATCGCACAAGCGCGTGCGCGCGGACTGGAGCCTGTATTGGTTAGTCTGCCGGTGATGGACGAAAACCGTTATTTCGCGTATATCACCCGTGGCATGAGCATGCAGGAACGCAAGAACTTGCTTTATTGGTTAGGCGGCAAGACCGAACGTCTGCGTAACATCCACGAGTTGTATAACTTGGCACTCTTCCGTCTGGCTGCTCTCCAGTGCGTGCATATCATTGATATCACGAGTCCTATGTTAGCGCATCCTAACTACTGCGAGTTGCTGGAGCAGGACGGTGTGACGCTCTCTCAAGTAGGTGAGTCACTGGTAAACACCGAGATGATGAAAGTACAAGTACACGAGACTGCCGCTTAAGCAGCCTCGTGTTTTTTTTATCTCCGTTGTGCCGCTTTCGCACGCTCACGGGCTAACTTCTGCTGTTCGCGTTGCATGGCTTCCAATCGCTCCATGAAGCCGGACTTCTTCTTGCCGGCTTTCTTCTTTTTATTCTCTTCCATTTCCTTGAGCATCTTCTCATCGTCCAGCGCCCAGCGGAAGATCATCGTCTGAAGGATGGTGATGAAGAGAGAGAGCAGGTAGTAGTAACTCAGACCCGCAGCGTAGTCGTTGAAGATGAAGAGGAACATGAGCGGCATTGCGTACATCATGTACTTCATAAACTTCATATTTGGATCCGTAGCCTGCGACTGCATCGTGATGAAGGTATAGCCGAAGTTGGCGATGGTCATCAAGAGGCAGAAGAGCGACAGGTGGTCGCCCAGCAGGGGGATATTAAAGTTCCAATGGAAGATGGCATCGTAGGTCGATAAGTCTTCCGCCCACCAAAGTGACTTGCCTCGCAACTCAATAGCCGTCGGCAGGAACCAGAACATAGCCATCAATACCGGGAACTGGAACAACATAGGCAAGCACCCGCTCATCGGACTCACGCCCGCCTGGCGGTACAGCTCCATCGTGGCCTGCTGGCGTTCCTGCATTTTCTCTGCCGGGTATTTCTCGTTGATGGCTTCTATCTGCGGACGCAGTGCGCGCATCTTCGCGCTCGACTTATAGGAGACGAAGACGAACGGCAGTATGATGAGTTTGATGACGATGGTCATCAGCAGGATAACGATGCCGATATGTAATCCCCAACCGGTGAACAAGTCAAACATAGGAATGACCAGCGCCGTATTGATCCAACTGACAATCTTCCATCCCAGCGGCACGAGTTTATTCAGACGCAGACGTTCGTCACGCGCTACGCCGTCATCGTAAGCCTTGAGGGTGTGATAGTGGTTCGGACCTAGATAGAAACGGAAACCTGTCTGTGTGCGGCCGTTCAGGTCAAAAGGCACCGAGGTGTGTGTCGTGTATTCCTTGATGTATCCGCTGTGTTTGCTTTGTACGGTGGAGGTGAAGACGGAAGAAGAGAACGCATCGTCTGCAATGAGGACGGACGAGAAGAACTGGTCTTTGTATCCGATCCATTTCACACGTGCGGATTCTTTCTCGCTATCATCTTTGCTTTCACTCAGTTTCTCCATCTCGCCGCCGGTAAGCATGTATTGCAACTGTGCATAGCGCTCTTCGAACTTGCGTCCCTGCTCATGTTGCGGGATGAGTTGGCGCCATTGGAGCTCGAGCGAGTTCACGTTCTGCGCCAGTTCGTTCTGCATGTTATGCGGAACAAGCGCCAGGTGCACCATGTAATCGTCCGATAACTCATAGACGAAGTCGAGCCATGCCTCTTCGCTTGTTCCCGGCAGACGCATGATGGCTTTACGCGGGTCGCCTGTCTCCACGGGCGTGAAGATCAGGTTCGAAGTATGCAGGATGCGGTTGTTGATGGTGATGAGGGTAAGACCGAAGGACGACTCGTCCGCACGGAAGAGGCATAAGGGGTGTACGGTGTCGCCAGCAGCATGATAATCCAGCAGTTCAGCCCGCTGGATAGCTCCGCCATAAGACGAGATGGTCAACCGCAGGTGATTGTTCTGCAGCGTGGTCCATTGTTCCTCGGGTTTGGACTCCTCTACTTTTTCTTGTGCAGACGCAGTGGCTGTGTCCATGCTCAGCGTAATCGAGTCTGCGATACGTTGTGCCTCTACCATCGCCTGGCGTGCGGCACTAATTGAGTCTTGTACGCGTTGACGCTCCGCTAACTCTTCCTTCGAAGGACGGTTGAGCATAGTGAACCCAACGATAATTGCGGCTATCAGAAGAAAGCCGATCCATGTATTTTTATCCATTCTTATATAGTGTGTATATTATTTTCGTTACAGTTTGCCGAACATGATTCCGATATAGAACCGGGGACCGCTCGGCGTCATAAAATTACTCCATTTGACATCTCCTGCGAGGTCAGTCAGTCCGCTCTTTGTGCGACCGAAGGGGAGCATGTAATCAATTCTAAATAATAAAGCCATATGACTGTTCAAACCCACTTCCAGACCGATGTACGGATCCATATAGAAGAAAGGCGTTTTGACGTACGAGGCATTGTATATCGTCGAGTCGGCTGTACCTTGCGGCACATAAGTCACGGGATCCGGCGGAAGGTATAACCGTTTCATAGCTCCTCCACCGACGGAAAGGCCAATCAAAGGACGCACCTTGCCCCAAGTGGTGTAGAAGTCGCATACAGCACCGCCGTAACCGACGCGTATATTTCCATTCCCGTGAAAAGGTATTATGGTCATTCCGCCTTCTGCGCCCAGATGAATATGATTGAGTAAGTGAATGCGCAGCGTACCGCCCAAGCCCAGACCAACACCGTCTTTCGGTAACCCGCGTACATAGTCTGCACTACCTAAACCGGCATTGCTGAAGATCTTTCGCGGGTCGTCGGAGAACATATATCCGATATGCAGCATCATGCCTCCGGAGATGCCGGAAAAGACAGGTGAACTGCTTTTATGACTCGCCTCGCGCGCAGTGCTCGTTTGTTTTTCAGCAGTCACTTCCTGCTCCTGAGCCATAAGACCCAGGGGCAGGATAGTCAATGCTATTAAAAGGATTTGTTTTTTCATTCGGAAATCATGTCAAATGCAACATCCATCATGTTGGTGAACGTGTTTTGGCGGTCTTCAGCAGACAATGCTTCACCGGTGAGGATATGATCGCTCACGGTACAAATAACAAGCGCTTTCTTACCGGCACGTGCAGCGTTCATATACAGCGAAGGAGCTTCCATCTCGTCTGCCAGAACACCCATCTTTGTCCAGTTTCCCTTGCGCGGGTCTTCGGAATAGAAGATGTCACAGGCCAATACATTACCTACATGGTATTTGTAACCGCGTTTCTGTGCGGCATCTACAGCCTTGCGGCATAACTCAAAGTTAGCGAGCGGAGCGAAATGACCCGGCAGGTCATATTGTGCGCCGTAGTTACTGTCCGTACAGCTGCCTTGTGCAATCACGAGATCGCCGAGGTTCACGTACATCTGACGAGCACCGCACGAACCCACGCGGATGATGGTTTCTACATCGTAGAAGTTGAATAACTCATACGAATAGATACCGATCGACGGAATACCCATTCCATGACCCATCACCGTCACTTTCTTACCTTTGTACGTACCTGTGTAGGCTAACATGCCACGTACATTGTTTACCAGAACAGGATTCTCCAGATAACGCTCAGCCATCAACTTCACGCGGAGCGGGTCACCTGCCATAATCATCGTCTTTGCGATTTCTCCGTACTTCGCACCAATGTGCGGAGTAGGGCAATTCTCTTTTGCCATAATTGTTGTTGTGTTTTTTAAAAGGTTAATATTATTTTAGTTTTCAGTTTTTTCAGTAATCAGTTTCTCCGTTTATAAGTGTTTGTACCATTCGATGGCTTTCTCGAGATCCTCGGGTGTGTCTATTCCGATAGTCTCTTGTTCTGTCACGCCCACGCGGATGGTGTGTCCGTTGTCGAGCCAGCGCAGTTGCTCCAGGCGTTCCTCTATCTCCCGCGGACTCTGTGCTATTTTTGTGATTTGCG
>CADBVL010000037.1 GCA_902798015.1 uncultured Bacteroidales bacterium | reverse complement strand
AATTTTGATTTTCAAAAAGTGAGCTAAAAGCGATGATATAAATCAATTATCATCGCTTTTTATTTGTTTTAATTGTAAAGATTTGTAAACATGTTGCCATCATGGGGTTTTGGGGCATAGAAAAGCGATGTGCCATAATAAGCGAGTACCAGCGGATCTTTCGGCGCTATCTTCGTGGCCTGTTTGGCCAGACTCATGGCTTTCGCAGGATGGAAGGACTCATGCGCGCGCAATTCGTACACATACACCGCCGACATATACATTTCGTAATGTCCGGGCGGCAAAGTCTCACGTTGCGCTTCTACGTGCGCGCGGAAACGCGATATATAAGGAGTGGCGTGCGGCTTGTCGTACTCAAGCACATAACCGCAGTAACCATACTCGATAAGTAATGAGTTAGTGTTGAGGGAATGAGTGTTGAGGGAATCCACATATGTTTTCCACACCGACATGTCTTGCTTCTGGTACGCATCGAACAATTCCCTATCCGTCACTTGGGCGGATAGGGAAATGCTGATACAGAGGGCAAGAATTACTTGCCACGCTCGAGCAATAATGTGCGTGTCGGTTGATCGCATACTTCTGCCGGACCGTAGTATTGGATAGGACCCGGATAGATATAACTGGTGTTCGCGTCAGCCCACTCGGCACGATGTGCCTGCAGATACTTGAACGGCGCGCCGTTGAGGTCGACGAGGGCCTTCTGGATAACAGGTTTCATCTTGCCATTACGCTTCTCCATGTTCATCATCATCGTGATAGGCACACCGCCTGCGAGCCATGCCGAAGAAGGCTTGGTGAGGTTACGTACAAGCGACATATAACCTGTCTTGCCTGCAGCGATGAGGTGAGTAGCGTTCACGCCGATCGAATAGCAGTAGTCAGCATCGAAATTCGATGGCATAGCGCAACGTCCTTCGTAACCGAAGAAATGGTTGAGGGCGGAGAACTTACCTTTGTATTCGCCGTTCGCCTTGAGTTGAGCCAAGCGCTTGCCAACCATCTCGATGAGCAACTTCTCAGTCTCAATCTGACTAACCATCACGTTGCCGTGCGGGTCACGGTCCAGCGTGAGCTGTTTGGCGATGCCTTTCGGCAGCGAACGGAACAACTCGCAGGAAGCCGGAGTCAGTTTGGACTTCACGTACTCGCGTTTCGCATCATCGCCGTCGAGACTCGTGAACTCTTCGTTCGCAGCCAGCATATCGTTCAGTTCCTGAATCAGCACGCGCATAGCCGGAATGAACTCAATGAGACCTTCCGGAATAAGGATGGTACCGAAGTTGAGACCAGCGTTCGCACGGGCTACAATCACCTTGACGATATCCTCCACGATGTCGTTGAGCGTCATCTTCTTCGCCTCGACTTCCTCGGAGATCAAGCAGATATTCGGCTGTGCCTCGAGAGCGCACTCCAAAGCAATATGACTTGCCGAACGGCCCATCAGACGGATGAAATGCCAGTATTTCTTTGCGGAGTTCGCATCGCGCTGAATATTACCGATGAGTTCGGCGTAGGTCTTACAAGCGGTGTCGAAACCGAAGGATGTCTCGATCATGTCGTTCTTAAGGTCGCCGTCGATAGTCTTCGGACAACCGATGACTTGAATACCGCATTGTTTCTGGAGATAGTACTCGGCGAGCACGCAAGCGTTGGTATTGGAGTCATCACCACCGATGATAACAATCGCCTTGATGCCCAGCTGCTTGCATATCTCAATACCATTGTCAAACTGCCAGGTCTCTTCCAGTTTGGTACGACCAGAACCGATGATATCAAAACCGCCGGTGTTGCGGTACTCGTCAATGATGTCACCCGTAAGTTCCTGGTACTTACCGTCAATCAGGCCACTCGGACCGCCAAGGAAACCGTACAGTTTGTTCTTCGGGTTAAGAGCCTTCAATCCGTCAAATAGACCCGCGATGACATTGTGGCCACCGGGCGCTTGACCGCCGGAGAGAATCACACCCACGTTGAGCGGCTCGCTCGCATTCTTGCCGGTCGTCGGCTCCATCGTGATAATAGGCAGACCATAGGTGTTCGGGAAGAGTTTCTGTATCTCCTCCTGGTCAGCCACCGATTGTGTTGTCTCGCCTTCTACGAGGCGTACTGCGCCCTGCAAAGCTACCGGCATTTTCGGCTGGTAGTTCTGACGCGCAATTTGTAATGGACTTTTTTGCATAATAGGTTATTTATTTAGTTGTTAATTATTGTCGTTATTACGTAATTACGGAATGACGTTATTTCGAGTTTTTATCTGCTTCAATGAGGGCGAGGAGTTGATCGACGGCTTCTTCCTGCGAGATGTTTTTCAGCACGCACTCTTTGCCGCGATAGAGGGAGATACGGTCACGGCCGGCTCCCACATACCCGTAATCGGCGTCCGCCATCTCACCGGGACCGTTCACTATACAACCCATGACGGCTATTTTCAAGCCCGTAAGATGACTCGTAGCCGCCTTTACCTTACGGATCGTCTCTTCAAGGTCAAAGAGTGTGCGCCCGCAACTCGGACATGAGATATACTCTGTCTTGTAAATACGCACACGCGCAGCCTGAAGAATGTCCTTGCTCAGAAAATTCAATTTGTTCTCCGTGAAGTTCGGATTGACAAGTGTCAGTTCCGTAGCCTTGTAATCCCACAACAATCTGCCGCACTCAGCCGCAGCCTGCAAGGCGAAGGTCTCCCACTCTTCTTCGTAACTCGTATAACGGATTTCTGCGCCACCACCGATATTATCCAGCACTTCAGCTGTTACCGTTCCATCATAACGCACAGAGTCTTCATCCGTGAAATAATCCACTAACTCCTGCGCCACAGGTATCTCATTCTCGGGCGGTTCACTCAGACTCACGCGAATGGTGTCGCCTATTCCTTCCGCCAACAAGGCGCCTATACCGACAGCCGACTTGATACGTCCGTCTTCGCCTTCACCGGCTTCCGTCACACCTAAATGCAACGGGAAGGCCATGCCCTCTTTGCTCATCGTCTTCACGAGCAGACGGACGGTCTCCACCATCACACGGGTATTGGAAGCCTTGACAGAGATGACGATATTCTCAAACTCCTCTTCTACGGCGATGCGCAGAAACTCCATCACACTCTCCACCATTCCAAGCGGCGTATCGCCGTATTGATCCATCATCCGCTCACTCAGCGAACCATGGTTTACACCGATACGGATGGCCGTCTCATGCTCGCGACAGATAGCGATCAGATGCGTAAAGCGTTCTCTTATCTTCGACGGGTCTTTGCTATAGTTGCCGGGATTGATACGCACTGCTTCCACTACTTGTGCCGCAGCGTCCGCCACTTCGGAATTGAAATGTACATCCGCCACTAATGGCACCGCTGTCAGCACTTGGGAATGAATCTCCTTTAACGACTCTACTTCACGCAAACCCTGAGTGGTGAAACGCAACAACTCTGTCCCTGCCTCTATACAACGGCGAGCTTGGTCCACAGATGCGTCAATTGCATTCGTATCGGTGTTCGCCATCGTCTGAACCCGGATGGGATAATCGGAACCCAAAAAGATGTTTCCCACTCGCACATTTGTGGTCTTTCTGCGGTTATTTGTAAGATTTATTTGCATATAAGATGGGTAAAATGCCCTAAAATGTTATTTTTCTTCAAAAAAATTTGGTCAATTCAAAAATTTGTAGTACCTTTGCACCCGCTTTTGAAAAAAGGCGTTGAATCAGTAGCTCAGCAGGTAGAGCACATCCCTTTTAAGGATGGGGTCCTGGGTTCGAGCCCCAGCTGGTTCACAGAGAGGAGAGCACACGCTCTCCTCTTTCTGTATTACCCCATTACGATATTCACAATGCGACCGGGCACAACGATGATTTTCTTCACCGCGTTGCCGGCAAGGTACTTGGCGGTGTCTTCGTGCGCAAGGACGAGTTTCTCCACTTCCTCTTTCGGAGTGTCTTTCGGGCACTCGAAGGTGAAACGCACTTTGCCGTTGAACTGAACCGGGTACTTCTGGCTATCCTCTACTAGGTACGCCTCGTTGCAAACAGGCCACTCAGCATCCACCACAAAACTCTCATTGCCGCAACGATGCCATGCCTCCTCTGCAATATGCGGAGCGTACGGCGCTAACAGAACCGCAATCGGTTCAAGGATAGCGCGTTTGTTGCACTTGAGCGCACTCAGTTCGTTCTGCGCAATCATGAAGGCAGGGATAGAGGTGTTGAACGAGAAGTTCTCGATGTCCCACGTGATCTTCTTAATGAGCTTATGCAGGCTCTTAAGTTCCTCTTTTGTCGGCTCTTCGTCGGTGATTGTCTCGTACATATTCCACAAGCGTTTGAGGAAACGATGCACACCGTCGATACCGTTCGTGTCCCACGGTTTGGACATCTCAAGCGGGCCAAGGAACATCTCATACAGACGCAACGTGTCGGCTCCGAACTTAGCAATCACATCATCCGGATTGACCACATTGAACATGGACTTGGACATCTTCTCCACAGCCCAACCGCAGATATACTGCTTTGCGCCGGCGGTATAGCCTGTGAGTTCGGACGAAGTGCCATCCGCAAAGACGAACTCGGCGTTCTTGAACTCCGGCATCCAAGCACGGAATGCGTTGATGTCCAGCACATCATTGTTGACGATATTCACGTTCACATGAATCGGCTGCACTTTGTCCTTGTATTCGGGGTTCTCGATGAGGTTGTAACTGATATAGAGGTTACCCGTCGCGCCCTCGCCGATATACCGATAGACGAAGTTCGACCGGCCCTGAATCATTCCCTGATTAATGAGTTTCTTGAACGGCTCGTCTTCGCACACATAGCCCAAATCATAGAGGAACTTATTCCAGAATCGAGAATAGATCAAGTGTCCCGTGGCGTGCTCGGAACCGCCGAGATAGAGATCCACCTGACGCCAGTACTCGTTCGCCTGTTTGCCCACGAGTGCCTCGTCATTATGCGGATCCATATATCTCAAATAATAAGCAGACGAACCTGCAAAGCCCGGCATCGTGCAGAGCTCCAGCGGATTGCCCTCATACTCCCAGTTCTCCGCATTGCCCAACGGCGGACGACCATCAGCCGTCGGCTTGAAGTCTGTCACTTCCGGCAGTTCGAGCGGCAATTTGTCTTCCGGCAGGGTATAAGGCATGCCGTCTTTATAATACACAGGGAAGGGTTCGCCCCAATAACGCTGGCGCGAGAAAATAGCGTCGCGGAGACGATAATTGACTTTCACACGACCGATGCCGGTGTTGGTGATATATTCCTTCATCGCCTGAATCGCGTCCTTGACTTCCATGCCGTTGAGGAAACCGGAGTTGATCATCTTGCCTTCCTTCGCGTCAAATGACTCCTCGGAAACATCGGCACCTTCAATGAGCGGGATGATCGGCAGGTTGAAATGTTTGGCGAAGGCGTAGTCGCGGCTGTCGTGCGCCGGCACTGCCATGATAGCGCCCGTGCCGTAGCCCGCAAGCACGTAATCGGAGATATAAATAGGTATCTCGCCTTGTGTCAGCGGGTTAATCGCGTACGAGCCGGTGAAGACGCCCGTCACTTTGCGGTCGGCGATACGCTCGCGCTCCGTGCGGTTCTTGCAGCGTGCCAGATAAGCGTCCACTTCTGCTTTCTGTTCCGGCGTTACCACGCGGCTGACATACTCGCTCTCCGGCGCAAGAACCATAAACGTCACACCAAAGACCGTATCTGCGCGCGTTGTGAAGATGGTGAATGGCGCATCCTGCCCTTTCACGGCAAACTGCATCTCTGCGCCTTCGCTTCTTCCTATCCAGTTACGCTGTGTCTCTTTGAGGCTCTCTGTCCAATCGATTCTATCCAATCCCTCCAACAGACGTCCTGCATAAGCGCTCACGCGCAGACACCAATGGCGCATGACGCGTTGCTCCACCGGATAACCGCCGCGGACGGAAAGACCCTCGCTTACCTCATCATTCGCCAGCACGGTTCCCAACTTCGGACACCAGTTGACTTTGGTGTCGGCGAGATAAGCGATGCGGTAGTTCATCAACCGCTCTTGTTTCTCGCGCTCGGAAAGAGTCGCCCATTTCGGGTCGTTCGCCTCGAACTCCGCTATCAGCTTGCTTATCGGCTGTGCTTTCTGTGTTTTCGGGTCGAAATAACTGTTGAACATCTGCACAAATGCCCACTGGGTCCATTTGTAGAACTTCGGATCGCACGTGCGCACCTCGCGGTTCCAGTCGTAGCAGAAACCGATTTTCTTGAGCTGCGAAATATAGCGGTCGATGTTCTCGAAGGTCGTTTTCTCGGGGTGTTGACCGGTCTGAATAGCGTACTGCTCCGCCGGCAGACCGTAAGAGTCAAAACCCATCGGGTGCAACACGTTAAAGCCCTTCAGACGTTTGTAACGGCTATAAATATCGCTGGCAATATAGCCTAACGGGTGACCGACATGCAGTCCCGCTCCCGAAGGATAAGGGAACATATCCAACACATAGTAGTGCGGCTTGTCGGATTCATTCGAAACGGTATATACGCCCGCTTCTTCCCAGGCCTTTTGCCACTTTTGCTCGATGTCACTAAAGTTGTATTCCATTAATTATAAGAGTTTTTTTACTTGCTCGTAAACATTTTGTGCGGTGAAGCCGAGTTTTTCGTCGAGGACCTTGTAAGGAGCAGAGAAACCGAAGGAGTTGAGACCCCAGATAGCGCCGTTCTCGCCGACGAGGGACTCGAGGGTGCAAGGCAGGCCTGCGGTCATACCGAAACGCTTGATACCTTTCGGCAGGACAGACTCCTGGTACTCTTTGGGTTGCTCACGGAAAAGACCTTCGGACGGAACGCTGACGATCTGCAAGCGGATTCCCTCTGCACGGAGGAGTTCTGCGCCACTTAACAACGTACTTACCTCAGATCCGGAAGCCAACAATACAACTTGCGGATTCTCGTCTTTGGAAACAATATACGCACCTTTGCGGAAACCTTCAAGGTTGACATTAGGCACCGGGGCGATGTCCTGACGGCTGAGGATAAGCGCAGTCGGCGTCTCGGTGTTCTCGATGGCTGCACGCCAAGCGAGGGTGGTCTCCTCGGCGTCCGCCGGACGCAGAACGAGCATGGACGGTTTGCCACTATGGTTATGCAGTTTCTCCATGAGGCGGATCTGGGCTTCTTGCTCAACCGGTTCGTGCGTTGGACCATCTTCGCCGACACGGAACGCATCGTGGCTCCAAATAAACTTAACCGGCAGTTCCATAAGTGCCGCCATACGAACCGCAGGTTTCATGTAATCGCTGAAGACGAAGAACGTACCGCACGCAGGGATGATACCGCCGTGAAGCGCCATTCCGATCATCACACAAGCCATGGTGAGCTCACTCACACCTGCTTGCAGGAACTGACCGCTGAAATCGCCTTTCTTGAAGGCGTGAGTTTTCTTGAGGAAACCATCGGTCTTGTCGGAGTTCGAGAGGTCAGCGGAAGAAACAATCATATTGCCTACGTTCTCTGCCAAGAAACCAAGCACCTTACCGCTGGCATTACGCGTAGCGTCACCTGCCTTCTGCTCAATCAGGCTCCAATCAATGCACGGCGTCTCGCCGGACATATAGGTCTCATATTCATTCGCTGCTACCGGATTCTTCTCTTTCCACTCATAGTAAGCGGCGTATTTCTTGTTGCACAACTCGCGCAATTCGATGGCGCGATCTTCGTACAGTTTCTGTACTTCCGGGAAGATCTGGAACGGGTCTTCGGGGTTACCGCCGAGGTGTTCGATGGTCTTCTCGAACGAAGCACCAGCCTTGCTGAGTGGCGCTCCGTGGGTCGAACATTTGCCTTCCCAGTTAGCTCCTTCTGCCGTCACGCAGCCCTTACCCATGGTCGTATGACCGATGATGATAGAAGGACGGCCTTTCTCTGCTTTCGCTTTGATGATCGCTTCGCGGATTGCATCAGGGTCATTACCCGGAATCTCCTGCACGTACCATCCCCAGGCTTTATATTTGGCTGCTACATCTTCTGATGTTACTTCGCCGCAACCTGTGGAGAGCTGGATGGTGTTGGAGTCATAGAACATAACAAGGTTGTCCAATCCGAGGTGTCCTGCCAGACGGCCTGCGCCTTGCGAGATCTCTTCTTGAACGCCACCATCGGAGATGAAGGCATAGATGGTCGGGTTATGAATCTCTCCGTAACGCTGATTGAACCATTTGGCAGCGATAGCTGCTCCAACAGCGAAGGTATGTCCCTGACCGAGCGGACCGGAGGTATTCTCAATCATTCGCTCAATCTCGCGCTCCGGGTGTCCGGGTGTAACCGAGCCCCATTGACGGAGATTCTTCAAATCCTCCAACGTAAACTTTCCGGCTAAGCAGAGTTGTCCGTAGAGCATCGGAGCCATGTGTCCCGGATCCAAGAAGAAACGGTCACGAGCTTCCCAACCCGGGTTCTCCGGATCATATTCGAGGAACTCGCTAAACAGGACGTTGATGAAGTCCGCGCCACCCATAGCACCGCCCGGGTGACCACTCTTTGCTTTTTCTACTGCTGCTGCAGCAAGGATACGAATGTTATCCGCTGCACGATTCAAAAGTTGTGTTGAATTCATAATATTGTGGTTTTAAAATCAGAATTTCCATCCTAAGTGGTAACTTGCGCCCCATCCCAAATTACTTCGATGTCCGAATCCGGGGATGTAAATCGGTCCCATCTGCGCTGCGGTGAGTCCTGCCGGCTCGCGGGTGAAGAGGATCTTAAACCGTCCCTGCCACCCCATATAAAACGCGGTATTCTTTACTTTCGCGATCTCTACCTGACAACCTGCCACGATTTCTCCCCAACAATCAACCTTGCGCGGTTGGAAACATGTTCCGATGCGCAGGCCGACTAACAACGCGTGCGGCGAGCCAGGGTTTCGTTTGAGCGGATTAATATCTGCGCCCGCGCGAAAAAAACCGCCATGCGAGTTATAGTATATACTGTCTCCCTGCTGTGTCTGCCCACCGGAATAACCGAGTTCAAACGTCGGATAGAATCGGTTCGCCAGTCGCACGTTCACCGCCACTTCGTAGTGCTGGATCTTCCATCCATTCAATCCGCTCATGAGCAGCGGCGAAAGGATGTCCAGTTTGACAATCGTTCCCTGATAGATATGTTTGCGCTCTTTACGCTCAACGGTCAACTCCGCGGTATCTTCCTGCGCGACGATCGTATCCATGATCACCACTATATTCGTATCCACCGGCAACACCGCCGTGTCGGCCGTCTGTATGACCGCCTGTTGCGCATAAGCCGCCCCGCCGAGCAGCAACGCGAGAAGTATATTACATAAGCGTTTTCGCTTCATTCTTCAGCTCCTCCATCGCCTTGTCGGCCGGAGTGGTACCGTTCGATGTATAGGCCTTTATCAGCGTGGTTGCGAAGAGTTGCGCATTCGCGTCAGGCGGCAGCTGCGCACTCATGGCAATGATGAAGGTCGCCATCTGATCGCGCGCGTTAACTATCAGATCCCACACCTCCGCACTCACGTACACCTGCTGCGACTGGTTATGGTCGTACTCCGCGCGCAGGGTCTGCAGCAAATACTGCTGTAACTGCGGCACAGACCACGTAGCCAGCGCCGTCGGCTCGTTAGCCTTCAGCTCCATGAGCATGTGCTCGGGCGTCGTGCGCTCAAGCAATAACGCCAAGCGCTCGTAAGCGCGCAGACGAATAGGCGAGATCGTCTTCTGACTCTCGCGTTTCAACTCCCATTGACGCTTTTTTTCTTCATTACGGAAAGACGAATACTGGATCAACCAGAACCCGAAAATCATCACTACGATGATTAAGATTATAAGCAGAATATACGTGGTGTTCATATTGGCGTATAATTTTGGGCACAAAATTACACAAAAAAAATGACATACACAAGAGTGTATGCCACTTTTTTGCATTTTTACGCTAAATCAGCGGATCATATCATCGCCGAAGAACGGCTGAAGCGCCTTCGGGATGCGGATTCCTTCTTCGCACTGGTTGTTCTCCAAGAGTGCAGCCACGATGCGCGGGAGAGCAAGCGCAGAGCCGTTGAGGGTGTGACAGAGCGTCACTTTCTTATCCTCCGCACGACGATAGCGACATTTCAGACGATTGGCCTGATAGGTGTCGAAATTCGATGTAGAGGATACCTCCAGCCAACGATGTTGCGCCTCGCTGTACACCTCGAAGTCATAGCAGAGAGCCGCCGTAAAGCTCATATCTCCGCCGGAGAGGCGAAGGATGCGGTACGGCAGTTCGAGTTTCTGCAACAGACCTTCCACGTGCTCTAACATCTCCTTATGCGAAGCATCGGAGTGCTCCGGCGTATCAATGCGGACGATCTCTATCTTCGAGAACTCATGCAGACGGTTCAGACCGCGCACATCCTTGCCGTACGAACCTGCCTCGCGACGGAAACACTCCGTGTAAGCGCAGTTCTTGATAGGCAGTTTGTCCTCGTCGATAATCACATCGCGGTAGATATTCGTCACCGGCACTTCAGCCGTCGGGATGAGGTAGAGGTCATCCACTTCACAGTGGTACATCTGACCCTCTTTATCCGGCAACTGGCCTGTTCCGTAACCCGACGCGGCATTGACTACCGTCGGCGGCATGATCTCCGTGTAACCGGCTTTGTTGGCTTCCGAGAGGAAGAAATTGATGAGTGCGCGTTGCAGACGGGCACCCTGACCGATATATACCGGGAATCCTGCACCCGAAATCTTCACACCGAGGTCGAAGTCGATGAGGTTGTATTTCTTCGCGAGTTCCCAATGCGGCAGTTTCTCACTTTGCGCGATGCGCTCAGCGGCAATCTTCTCGTCCGTCTCGCCATCCCAATTACGCAGCGCTATAGCGCCGTCTTTGGTAATGGCATCTATCATCGGCTGGTTAGGCCAGTTGCCGATGGTGACAGCGAGGTTGTCCTCTGCGGAAGCACCCTCCGGCACGATGTCGTACGGGACATTGGGGATGGTGAGCAGCAGTTTGGTTTGCGCCTCTTCCGCCTCACTCATCTTTGCGTCGAATTCCGCTATCTGCGCTTTGAGTGCACCTGTCTGTGCTTTTGCAGTCTCTGCCTCTTCGCGCTTACCTTGCGCCATGAGCGCACCGATAGACTTGCTGATTTGATTCATCTGCGCAGCGGCCGCGTCTTTCGCCTGCTGAGCCGTCTTGCGCTCTCCATCCAGACGAAGCACTTCGTCAATTGCCTCTTGGGCGCCTGAGAAGTGCTTCTTGTTTAGACCGGCAATGACTTTCGCCTTGTCGTCGTAAATCTGTTTTAAAGTTAACATGCTTACGCCTCTGTTACCGGTTGGATGGAAACGTACGATTTGTTGTCGCGTTTCTTGCGGAAGGTTACGATACCATCGCAAAGAGCGAACAACGTGTGGTCGCTACCCATACCCATGTTTTCACCCGGGTTGTGTACGGTACCACGCTGACGTACGATAATGTTACCTGCCTTTGCGAATTGACCACCAAAGATCTTCACGCCAAGACGTTTGCTTTCTGATTCACGGCCGTTCTTAGAACTACCGACACCTTTCTTGTGAGCCATACTGGTTGTCCTTTCTTTTTAAGCAATAACAATTTCTTTAACTACAACATTCGTCAGATCCTGACGGTGTCCATTGAGTTTGCGATAACCTTTGCGACGTTTCTTGTGGAAAACAAGGATTTTCTCACCGCGGCACTCGTTGTCGAGCACTTCGCAAACCACTTTAGCGCCCTTCACATAAGGAGCACCAACTTTTACTTTGCCCTCATTGTCGAGGAGCAGTACGTTCTCAAACTCTACCGTTGCACCCTTCTCAAGGTCAGCGATGCGGTTGATGAACAGTTTCTTGCCAGCTTCTACTCTAAACTGCTGGCCTTTCATTTCTACAATTGCGTACATTGACGATTGTTTTAATGTGTTAGGGCGGTGCGGCGTTCCCGCTTACGCTAACACTCGCACGACTGCGCGCTCTGCGCTTGTATAGTGCTACGTGTTGCGCTACGCTCTCCCCATAGCAAACAGCCTACGGCTTCGGTTTACTCTGGGGGCCCCAATTTAATGAGGTGGAGAATCTTTTTCTGGCCTTTCCGCAAAAAAGCGTGCAAAATTACTACAAATATTTGAATTGACCAAATTTTTTTGCAGAATTTTGCAAATTTATGCAATTTTGATGCCTTTAATAGGCAGTCATCTGCTTTTTGACCGTTTCGTTGATGAAATCCGCGAACTCCTGGATGGTCATCGAGCCCTTCTCTTCCGCGCCTTGCTGACGAACAGAAACGAGTCCTTGCTCGGCCTCTTTCTCTCCGACGATCAGCATGTACGGAATACGCTTCAATTCGTTGTCGCGAATCTTACGTCCGAGCTTCTCGTTACGGTCATCTACGATGACACGTACATCCTGTTGCTCGAGTATCTCCTTCACCTTCCATGCGTAGTCATTCGATTTCTCAGAAATCGGCAGTACGACTGCCTGATCGGGCGTCAACCACAACGGGAACTTACCGGCGGTATGCTCGATGAGAACGGCTACGAAGCGCTCCATCGAACCGAACGGTGCACGGTGGATCATCACCGGACGATGTTTCTGGTTATCCTCACCCGTGTACTCGAGTTCGAAACGCTCCGGCAGGTTATAGTCCACCTGGATCGTACCGAGCTGCCAACGACGGCCGAGGGCATCTTTCACCATGAAGTCGAGTTTCGGACCGTAGAAAGCCGCCTCACCCGTCTCTTCGCGTGCCGGCAGATTCATCTCCTTACATGCCTCGCGGATAGCGTTCTCTGCGTGCTCCCAGATCTCGTCGGAGCCTACGTATTTCTCGTGGTTATTGGGATCACGGAGCGATATCTGTGCCTCGTAGTTCTCGAAGTTGAGAGCCTTGAAGATGATATTGATGATCTCCATGACGCGGATGAACTCTTGCTTGACCTGATCCTGACGGCAGAAGATATGGGCATCGTCCTGCGTGAACGAACGTACACGCGTCAGACCGTGCAGCTCACCCGACTGCTCGTAGCGGTACACCGTACCGAACTCCGCGCAGCGGAAAGGCAGGTCTTTGTACGACCGCGGGCTGTTCTTGTATATCGCACAGTGGTGCGGGCAGTTCATCGGCTTCAGCAGATAGACCTCGCCTTCCTCCGGCGTCGTGATCGGCTGGAAAGAGTCCTTGCCGTAGTGATCCCAGTGACCCGAAGTCATATACAGGTTCTTCGAACCGATATGCGGCGTGATGACTTGCTGGTAACCGTAGCGTTTCTGGATCTTCTTGAGGAAATCCTCCAGACGCAGACGCAGCGCTGTTCCCTTCGGCAGCCAGATCGGCAGACCTTTACCCACCATATCGCTGAACATGAACAGTTCGAGCTCCTTACCGATCTTACGGTGATCCCGTTTCTTGGCTTCCTCGAGCAGTGCCAGATACTCATCCAACATCGCTTTCTTGGGGAACGAGATACCGTAGATACGGGTCATCATCGGACGTTTCTCATCGCCGCGCCAATAGGCCGCAGAGCAGCTGAGCACTTTGACAGCCTTGATCGGCTCGGTGCTGGGCAAGTGCGGACCGCGGCACAGGTCGGTGAACGCACCC
>CADBVL010000036.1:15496-34661 GCA_902798015.1 uncultured Bacteroidales bacterium | reverse complement strand
AATAGTCTTTACTACTGCGGGAACACCATCTTTATTGCGCTTGAAGTCAATTACACGATACTTCTGTTTGTGACCACCACCGATGTAGCGCATCGTCATTTTACCGACGTTGTTGCGACCACCGGTTTTCGTCTTACCAAACACAAGCGATTTCTCAGGAGCGCTCGCGGTAATTGTCTCGAACGCACCTATAACTTTGTGTCTTTGCCCTGGTGTTGTGGGCTTTAATTTACGTACTGCCATCTTTTAGATATTGCTATAAAAATCAATTGTTTCACCTTCGGCCAGCGTTACGATGGCTTTCTTATACGCCTGCTGTGCACCTTTAAGCAGACCGGACTTGGTCCAGCGCTGTTTTACTTTCGGAGCACGGATCAACGTATTCACATCCGTAACCTGAACGTTGTACATTTCTTCTACCGCTTTCTTGATCTCAACTTTGTTGGCATTGCGAGCTACAACGAAACCGTAACGGTTCAGTTTCTCGCCGGCGGCGGTCATCTTCTCAGTGACGATAGGTTTGATAATAATTGCCATAATTCTACCTCCTTATGCGTTTAAAGTTGCCTCGATTGCAGCGGCCGATGCCTCGGTCAGAACGACTACGTTCGAGTTCATGATTGTGTAGGTGTTGAGCTCGTTTACGTTCACTACGTTCACACGCTGGATATTAGCGGCGGACTTGCGAGCGTTGAGGTTAGCGTCATCTACTACGAAGAGCACTTTCTTACCCTCTACTTTGAGGTTATTGAGAACCTCTACCATAGCTTTGGTCTTCGGTGCGTCGAAGTTGAGCGCATCCAATACGAGCAATTCATTCTGTTTTGCACGAAGCGAAAGAGCAGACTTGCGAGCGAGCTGTTTTACTTTCTTGTTCAGCTTGAAGTCATAGTCACGGGGTACGGGACCAAAGATGGTACCACCACCAACGCGAACCGGAGACTTCAGATCACCCGGACGAGCGCCACCGCCGCCTTTCTGGCGACCGAGTTTGCGGGTCGAGTGAGCGTTCTCACTACGCTGTTTTGCTTTGGCTGTGCCTTGGCGTTGTGCTGCCAAGAACTGCTTAACGTCCAAGTAGATAGCATGGTCGTTAGGCTCGATTGCGAAGATAGCGTCATTCAGAGCGATCTTCTTTCCGGTCTCTTTACCGGCTTGATTCAAAATACTAAGTTCCATAACTAATTACTTGTTAATGATGACGATAGAGTTTTTTGCACCCGGTACACTACCCTTGACCATGATCAAGTTGTACTCGGGGATCACTTTCAGTACGACGAGGTTCTGCACCGTTACGCGGTCGCCACCCATCTGACCCGCCATGCGGGTACCCGGGAAGATACGGCTCGGGTATGCACACGCACCTACCGAACCCGGAGCGCGCAGACGGTCGTCCTGACCGTGCGTAGACTGGCCTACACCGCCGAAGCCATGACGTTTAACGACACCCTGGAAACCGTGGCCCTTGCTGGTTCCGATTACGTCAACGTACATGCCCTCCTCGAAGAGGTCAGCAGCTGTGATTGTTTGACCCAGAGCAAGTTCTCCGTCGAACTCGAACTCTGCTAAGTGGCGCATGGGCTCTACGCCTGCGGCCTTAAAGTGGCCTGCTTCGGCCTTGTTCGTGTGCTTCTCGCTCTTGTGCATAAAGCCAACCTGAGCTGCCTTGTTTGCCGTCGGCACCAAAGACGGAAGTCATTCCGATCTTTTTTCCTAATAAACCTGGCATTGTTGCTTTAGTTTTTTTTAAAATAGATTAATTTACTTTTGCCTGTGTTCTCGCCATAGGGTTTTCTTTTTTCAGAATTACGTAATTACGTGATCCCGTGATTACGACTCTCCTATGGAAACACTTCGGCGTTCATCAAACTTTAATTTCTACTTCCACACCGCTGGCGAGCTCTAATTTCATCAGTGCCTCAACGGTCTTGTTGTTGGAGTTGTAGATGTCGATCAGTCGCTTGTAGCTTGCCAACTCGAATTGCTCGCGGCTCTTCTTGTTAACGAAGGTTGAGCGATTTACCGTGAAGATACGTTTGTGCGTCGGCAGTGGAATAGGACCACTTACTACAGCACCGGTAGCCTTTACGGTCTTTACGATCTTCTCTGCAGACTTATCCACCAAGTTGTGGTCGAAAGACTTCAGTTTGATACGAATTTTTTGACTCATAATAGATAATTATTTTTTAATTGTTTTGTTAATTCGCAGAGCGCAGATAACCTAAAGAGTCATTTGCTTAGATGACCCACGCCCCGCAGGGTTAATTAATATATTTATATAAGGTACGTATGTGCGCACGCTTGCGCACACGCGCCCTCACATCTTTTATACCAGATCTACGCGACCGCCGACCTCAGTAAGAACAGCTTTAGCGATAGACGAGGAAACCGCCTCGTAGTGGCTGAACTCCATGGAGCTCGTAGCACGACCGGAGGTGATAGTACGCAGAGCGGTTACATAACCGAACATCTCTGCCAGAGGCACCTTAGCCTTCACGATACGTGCACCGGTACGACTGGTATCCATACCTTCTACCTGGCCACGACGTTTGTTGAGGTCACCGATGACATCACCCATGGACTCCTCGGGAGTAACCACTTCGATCTTCATGATCGGCTCCATCAACTGCGGTTTAGCCTTAGCCGATGCCTCTTTGAACGCCATCTGCGCAGCGATCTCGAAGGACAGCTGGTCGGAGTCAACCGGGTGGAAGCTACCATCGAGCAGCGTTACCTTGAGGCTATCCAACGGATAACCAGCCAGTACACCGTTCTTCATAGCCATCTCGAAGCCCTTCTGAACCGACGGGATATACTCCTTAGGCACGTTACCGCCCTTAACGACGTCTTCGAACTGAAGGCCACCGGGGAAGTCAGCATCAGCCGGTTCTACGCGAACGATGATATCCGCGAACTTACCACGACCACCGGACTGCTTCTTGTACACCTCGCGCAACTCTACCGGAGCAGAGATAGCCTCGCGGTAAGCCACCTGCGGACGACCCTGGTTACACTCTACCTTGAACTCACGTTTCAGACGGTCGATAATGATCTCGAGATGAAGCTCACCCATACCAGAGATAACGGTCTGACCTGTCTGCTCGTCAGTCTTGACGGTGAAGGTCGGATCCTCCTCTGCGAGCTTAGCGAGACCTACGCCGAGTTTGTCGAGGTCAGCCTGGCTCTTCGGCTCTACAGAGATACCGATCACCGGTGCCGGGAACTCGATCGACTCGAGTACGATAGGCTTGTTCTCATCGCACAGGGTATCGCCCGTACGGATATCCTTGAAACCTACGCCTGCACCGATATCACCGGCGAGGATGGTCTCAACAGGGTTCTGATGGTTGGAGTGCATCTGGAAGATACGGCTGATACGCTCTTTCTTACCCGAACGCGGGTTATAAACGTACGAACCTGCATCCAGGTGACCGGAGTACACACGGAAGTAGCAGAGACGACCTACATAGGGGTCGGTAGCAATCTTGAATGCAAGCGCACACAGCGGATCTGCATCATCCGGGTGACGCTCCTCTTCCTTCTCCGTGTTCGGATTGGTACCGTTGATTACCGGGGTATCCAGCGGAGACGGCAGGTAAGCGCAGACAGCATCAAGCATCGTCTGTACACCTTTGTTCTTGAAGGACGAACCGCAGATCACCGGGAAGATCTTCATTGCGAGGGTACCCTTGCGGATAGCTACGCGGATCTCATCCTCAGTGATAGTCGAAGGATCGTCGAAGTATTTCTCCATGAGGGTGTCATCGAACTCGGATACTGTCTCCAGCATCTTGTCGCGCCACTCCTCAGCCTCAGCTACGAGGTTAGCAGGAATCTCTTCCTCTACATATTCAGCACCCATGGTCTCATCGTGCCAGAGGATGGCTTTCATCTTCACGAGGTCAACGACACCCTTGAAGGTCTCCTCAGCGCCGATAGGGATCTGGATAGGACACGGCGTAGCGCCGAGCACCTCTTTGATCTGACGCACTACGTCGAAGAAGTTAGCACCAGAACGGTCCATCTTGTTCACGTAGCACAGACGCGGTACGTTGTACTTGTCTGCCTGACGCCAAACGGTCTCGGACTGCGGTTGTACACCACCCACCGAGCAGAGTGCCATCACGGCACCGTCGAGGATACGGAGCGAACGCTCCACCTCTACAGTAAAGTCCACGTGCCCCGGAGTGTCTATCAGGTTGATCTTGTATTTGTTACCTGCATAGTTCCAGAAGGTCGTTGTAGCTGCAGAAGTGATGGTGATACCACGCTCTTGCTCCTGAACCATCCAGTCCATGGTAGCCGCACCATCGTGTACCTCACCGATTTTGTGAGTCAGACCCGTATAGAACAGGATACGCTCGGACGTAGTCGTCTTACCCGCATCGATGTGGGCCATAATACCGATGTTACGGTTTAATTTTAAATCATGTTTTGCCATTGTTTTATCAATCTTTTTTGTCCATTAGAAACGGAAGTGTGCGAATGCGCGGTTAGCCTCAGCCATGCGGTGCATATCCTCTTTACGTTTGAAGGCACCACCCTGGTTGTTGAACGCGTCCATAATCTCAGCAGCAAGTTTCTCAGCCATCGAGTGGCCGCCGCGCTTGCGTGCGAACTGGATCATGTTCTTCATTGCTATACTCTCCTTGCGGTCAGCACGGATCTCGGTCGGAACCTGGAAGGTTGCACCACCGATACGTTTCGATTTAACCTCTACGAGCGGGGTGATGTTATCGAGAGCCTGTTTCCAGATATCCAGAGCGGCTTTCTCCTCACCCTTCATTTTGTTCTCTACTACGCCCAGAGCGCTGTAGAACACACCATATGCGGTGTTTTTCTTACCATCGAGCATGAGGTGGTTAACGAACTTTGCCACCATTACCTCTCCGTACACTGGATCCGGAAGGATAACTCGTTTTTGCGGTTTTGCTTTTCTCATTGTCTTAAATAATTTTTTGTGGTTGTAATGTCTCTTCAGTAGCCAAGGTTCACTGACCTCCGGAAATTCCGGCTCGTGGCCGCTTACTCAACCCTCAACCCATTGTTTCGTCCCAAATATGGAACATTTAGTTAGTTTTCGGAAGAATTCAATTTACAGAATTCTTATCTCGCAACGCGAGAACGATTATTTCAGATTACTTTTTAGCTTTCGGACGCTTAGCTCCGTATTTGGAGCGGCGTTGGAGGCGGTTAGCCACACCGGCGGTATCGAGCGTACCACGAACGATGTGATAACGAACACCCGGCAGGTCTTTTACACGGCCGCCACGTACCATTACGATACTGTGCTCTTGCAAGTTGTGTCCCTCTCCCGGGATGTAAGCATTGACTTCCTTCGAGTTGGTGAGGCGCACACGTGCCACCTTACGCATCGCGGAGTTAGGTTTCTTCGGGGTGGTGGTGTACACACGTACACAAACGCCACGACGTTGCGGACAGCTGTCAAGAGCCGGGCTCTTCGACTTGTCCTCCAGTTCTGCTCTTCCTTTTCTAACTAATTGTTGAATTGTAGGCATTTTGTTGTTTGTTTAATGATTTTGTTAATAAATGTTTCCATATGCTTTCGTACGCGTTCTTTTGAACTATATGCATGTGTTTGTGCGTATGTATGTCCGTGCACGCGCTGAAAAAGCGTGCAAAGGTACTACTTTTTTTTGACATACGCAAATATTTTCTAAAGAAAATGCAAAAAATCTTCATTTTTCTGCAAATTGTAAGGTTTAGATGGCAATGAGTGAGTGAGTGAGTGAGTGAGTGAGTGAATGAGTGGGTGAATGAGTGAATGAGTGAATGAGTGAGTGAATGAACGGATGAACGGATGAACGGATGAACGGATGAACGGATGAACAGATGAACAGATGAACGGATGAACGGATGAACAGATGAACGGATGAACAGGGGAATGAGTGAAATGAAATGGCAAAACAGGCTGATTTTTTGAAAAATTTGTTTCTTTGTAAGTTATTGAATGTGAATGAATTACATGTAATATTTAAGGACAAAGTCTAGGATGCCTCTGAAGTACCTCTGAAGTGCATTAGGAATACCCCTGAATTTGAGTTCATTTGCTTTTACAGAAGAATCACCCGTGTCCACTAAAAAAGTATAAAAAACGAAATAAACCCTGTGAATAAAAGCGCTCTAAGCAATACACACACAAAAAACTAAACAATACAATAATACCATGCAAACAACAACTACAATAATAACAACAAACAAAAAATGACATACACGATGTGTATGCCACTTTTTCAGAACAGACTAATACTCCTTTACATTTTTACTTTTTGTCGTGCTGCGGACATTGGCCGTCCTTGAATTCACCTTTCGGACATTTGCCATCCTTGAATTCACCTTTCTGGCACTTGCCGTCCTTGAAATCACCTTTCGGACCGTGGTGTTTCGGACCATGATAGCGGAGAACGGCTTTCACCTGACGCTCGTTCAGATTCTTGCCAAATTTCGCTGCAAACTCTTTATTCAACTTCTCTTTCGCTGCAATAAACTCCCGGTACGTAACAGCGAATTTAGCGGCTTGTTCATCACTCAGATAAAGCTCTTCGGTGAGGAACTTGATGTCCATTTCGACACGCTGTTCCTTGCTCATGCGGAACTCTTTCTTGTCTTTTTTGCACTCTGCCTTTTCGGCTTTGACTTCTTGTGCGCTCACGCTCGCCACCATCAGGACGCTCATGGCTAAAATCATTAGTTTTTTCATTCTTTTTTCCTCCTTAAATTAACAGGGTTCACTACCCCGTCCGCAAGAACCGTGCCAAACGTCCAAGTGTCTCCCGAACACATAGTCAATACACATACAAAATGTGAAAAATGCACATTTTATTTGCATATATGGAAAATTTGTTATATCTTTGCAGCCGATAACGTTAACAGAAACACACAAACTATTTAACAAATAATCCTATTACTAACCCCAAAATCCAAATTCGTATGAAGAAATTTCTCCTCTCTTTGGTAGCATTTTTTGTGGCTATCAGTATGTTTGGACAACAGCGTTTCTCGATGTATTTCGCGGACGCGACCGGCGCGCAAGTGCGCGAAGTAAAGGCAGCACTGAATGAAGATTTCATTCAACCTCGTCTGGTATTCAGTGACGACAGTGCCCAGTATTATGTTCGCATCGAGTATAGTTCTACCAACCCTGATGCGGCAGAGATCGACATGGTCACCGGTGTTATTTCGCTGAAGGGTGAAGGTACCACGACTATCACCGCCGTATCCGGTCAGACGGAGCAGTACTACTCCGCTCGCGCGCAGTACAACCTGATTGTAGAAGCACCTCAGGACACCACGCCGGCGGTTGAACCGGAATGTCTGGACGCGTATTTCTATCGGAATGGTGAACAGCTGAAAGTGCTGACAATGAACGTCGGCGACATAATAGACATTCCTGCCCTGATGGACGGGTATGGCACCACTCTCTACGGTCGTGCGCGCATTGATGACGGCGCGAATGTAGTAACCTTGACGGAAGACAATCTGCTCTACGCGACAGGTCAAGGTAATGCAAGACTGATTGTTCTTACCTATCAATCCGGCGGAGCAGATGGAACGGTAGGAGGAGATAGCAGTGTACTCACATGTGAGTACGAACTTCCGATTATTGTGGATGGAAGCGAACAGCCCGAACCGGAATGTCCGGATGTATATTTCGTTCAGAACGGCAGACCGATTAAAGAGTTGAGGTTGAAAGTTCGTGAGAGCGTGAGTGTGCCCGACCTGATGGACGCCGCAGGCGCTATCTATACCGGCGGTCGCGTAACCATCGACAGCACGAATATCGCGATGGTTTCGGCCGATAACATGATCTACGGTTTGGCGGAAGGATACGCTACACTGCATGTACTGATTTATCAGGTAGTAGAAGGCGGTGCGGGCCAATTGCTAACCTGCGAGTACGAACTTCCGATCGTAGTTGAGCCCGCTGCACAAGAGAAGAGAAGTCCGGAACTGAGTTGGGGTGTAACGGATGTATATGCCGAACTCGGTGCGCCGTTTGAGGCGCCGGTTCTGAGCAACCCGCACAATGTACCGCTCAATAAGATTGAGTCGCAGAACCCTGACGTGGCAGAGATTTCTCCGGACGGCAAAGAAGTGTACATCAACGGTATCGGTGACGCAGAGATCTTCGCCGAGAGCTTCGAGACCGATTCGTTCTACGCACAGTCCGTACATTATTTCATCCATGTCTACACCATCGGTCTGCGCGTGAAGGGTATCAACGTGACGAGTGCGAACGCCGAAGATGTACTGGGCGACAGTTCACGCGCCGTAACCTTTGAGGTTGAGAGCCGCACGCTGCACCTCAATAATTGGAATATCGATGCTACGGGCATGGAGTTGACCGCGATGATCGAAGATACCAACAAAGAAGGGGCTCCGCTGGAGATTATGCTGCATGGTGTGAACAGTATCACGAATGCCAACATCTGTATCCAAACCCAAAGCGTGCCGGTAGTCATCATGGGTCAAACGCAACGCGATGTCTTGACGCTGGATGCTACGCAAGTGGCCGTTTCTGCGCCGATCCTCAAGATTCACCAATGCGGCGTGAATGCCAATGCGCCGGTAGCAGCTATTGCATTAGGCAATGAGTTAGCTGTATCCATTAACTCCCATCTCTTGGCTACTTCTACCAGTCTGGCTATCCAGACCCACGATTTGATATTGGCTGACGGCGAGGAAGGCGTAGCCATCCTGACGCCGGGTGTTCGTTTCGAGAAGGGTAAAGGATTTATGACCGAAGAAGGCAAATATGCCAAGGAGGTGGAAATAGGTAAAGTGCCGGTTGTTGTGCCGGAAGACGAAGTGACGACGATCGACTTCACGCAGACCGATCCGGAGGGGAACGAGAATGTAGTCTTCAGTACTTCGGCCGAAGATAACTATAACCAAGAGACGGGTCAATTGGAGATCTCGACCTCGCTGACCGATGAGCAGGTAGCCGAGGCGCTGGAGCAACTCGTTCCGGGTTCCAGCGAATGGGTTAACCTCCTTCCAGGTTCTATCAGCTTCGTCGTTCCGGCAGGTAAGGGTACCATCAGTGTGAACTGCTTCGTGCCTGTTTCCGGCGAGTTGAAGATTAAGGTAGACGGCCAGGCTGTTATCACCCTCACGCCGGGTGTTGCACTCGGTTGGGTAACCGCGGAGTACGATGTAACCGTAGAGACCCGCGTCGTTGTATACTTCCACTATGTAGCACCTACGTCTGCTCCTGCACGCCTCAAAGGCGAGAGGGCCGAGGAGACTATGGGCTTGGTTATCAAGGAACTGAAGATCACTCCGGCGAAAGCACCGCAAGGTATCGAGAATATCCAAGTGGACGAACTGGAGAACGGCAGTAAGATGCTGATCGACGGACAGCTCTATATCATCCGTGAAGGACGCGTATTCAACGCATCCGGTACACAGGTGAAATAAGCATCACGCTACTTAGCAACTAATCAGGGCGACCGAAAGGCCGCCCTGATTTTCTACTATCGATTTACTAATTATTGGATACGCTTGCCTTGCATATCGTATATCTTCTCGCCACGAAGAATAAAGAGTTGACCGTTATACAACACCTTTGCGTTCTCTTTTTCGGACTCTATCTCTCCTATTCCTTGCGCGGCTTTGCGAGCCATGCGGACAGCAGCGATACCGCCATCTCCACTCGACTGGGCAGATACCACAGAGAGCATAAACGCTGTCGATTGCTCAACGGCAAGAGCGAGACCGGTTTTGACCAGTTTAACCTTGTCCCCAAACTGCTTGCCATTAATATAAATGCGAACGTCACGCTCAGTATTCATAGACGTCAGAACCACGGTGTCACAAGCCGGGAGGAAGAGTTCCACATGCGTCTTACCGGCTATTTCACGACTGTAATCAGTGTCAGTCTTGGAGAATTTCCATTTCTTAGAGCTGTCCCAGCCGTATGCACTCTTCACCCACTCTGCCTCATCGTCCGAACCATCAAACACGATCTCTAGCGCACTGAAAGCGACCGGGTTTACGGCCTGTATATCTAAGGTATAGGTAGTACTCTCGCCGTCAGCACCGGTAAGAGTAACCGCACTATCCTCTTGCGTCAAACTGGCACCTTCTGACACTTTGTAACTCTTAACAGACGGTGCGCTCTCTCCTGCGAGGTACCATCCACGGATAATCGTCTCTCCGTCGTTAATGTACGCGCTATAGTTATTGGAGAGGATGATTTCATTGATCTTCTTCTCCGCGTCTGCACGATGGAAAGTGATAGTGTATGTCTTCTGAGTCTCATCTTGCGCTGTCACAACAACCGTTGCATCATTCCCCGCTTTCGTCACTTCAGAGACGTTATTGATCTGCACTTTAGCGGTCATATCGTTCGCCTGAGCCGTTACTACAGGCAGCTCTGCCGTATAAGCGATGAATATCTCATACTTCTCTTTATCCGCAGCAAAACCTTCTATCAGCGAACCGTTCACGCTCAGGCTCTTCAGCGTAGCATCGCTACTCGGCGTAGCAGAGACCGTGAAGTTAATCGTATAGGTGATACTATTCTTACCATCCTTCGACGTACAGGTAACCGTTACTGTTCCAGGAAGCGAGGCCGGATTTGTTACCACAATCGTACCATCGCTAGATGCCGCGGCAAGAACGACCGGTACTTCCGTTGTACCATAAGGCAGAACAACGTCGTATGTCAGTTTATCTTTGGCAAATCCTGCAAGTGGTTCGCCGTTGATGGTGATGGCCGTTACCTCTGCCTTCGAGTGATCGACTGCACGCGCGTATTTATAAATTGGAACATTCTTTTTTTGATCAGACGTGGTATAGAATGTAGTGTAATCATCCCATGCCAATGCCTCGCCTTGCGCTTCTTCTTGATAAGCCGCGATCTGTACCGGGCGACGTTTTGCCGTTTCACTTAAGCTCTCGCTGCCTTGGCGCTCCCAGAGGAGGATGTACTGTTTATTCTTAATTGCCATCCAGTTGCCGTCTGGCGTAATATCGCCGCCCGTACAGAAATTAAAGGTAGAGCCATTACCCAGGTCACACACTTTCGTCAGTTTCTGAACCCCCGAATAATTGGTCTTGAAGGGCAGGCTGTACAACGAGCAAACACCGCCCTCTACCTTCGTTACTACATAGAACATCTGCTCGACATTGTCATACATGAGTGTCTCGGTATTATATGCCTTATTGTCCGGATAGCCGAATACGATCTCACTTGTCGTGATAGTGGTTGAACCGCTTGTAATAGCCGGTTCCTCGAAATAATAGATATAATACTTGTCCTTGTATTTCAAATCATTATCGCCGATAGCGCCGATGAAAATATAGTTCTTACCGCCATAGATGCCGGTACAGATATCTTCCCAGTCGTCACGGGTTGAGGAGGTATTTACATTTACCTCCATCTGCTGGGTACCGTCAGGTTTGATAGCCAGGATGCGGCGGTCACTATCCAAGTTTTCATCACCGTGTTCCCATATATATCCGGGAGTGACACGAGAACAAGCCATGCCGCTTATCTCCTTCATCACACTTTTCTGCTGCGTACCACATTCAGTGCGCGTAAAATCATTGTTGAGTTCAAGGTTCGTGCCATCATAATTGATGCTGCTAGCGGACCATACTGCAGAAGTTGCAAGCATACCTAAAGCAACTAAACAAATTCTTGTTTTCATGATGATTATGTGCGATTAATATTTTCAAAAAGTGTTGCAAAGTTACATTTTTTATTCGATGAATACAAATGAAAAACGAAAATTCCACAAAAAAAACCAAATTCTTGCAGGTTTGGAAAATTTGTAGTAATTTTGCACCGCAAAATGGATATGATATGAGACGATTTTTTCTTTTAACTGTTACGGCATTACTATTGACCGCTTGTTATCACCGTACGGACAGTCCGCGCGGTTCTTGGGCGCGTGGCTGTGACCTGAGTTGGCTCAGCGAGATGGAAAACGACGGAGTGGCGTTCTATGAGTCGTCAGAAGTCAGAGGTCAGAAATCAGATTGTATCGCCTTGTTGCGCGGGCAGGGTATGAACGCCGTGCGTCTGCGCGTATGGGTAAACCATTCCACCGGTTGGAGCAACAAAGAGGACATGCTCACCCTCGCCAAGCGTGCCGCCCAACAGGGGCAACGCATCATGATTGACATCCACTACTCGGATTTCTTCGCCGATCCCTCGCACCAAACCATCCCCGCCGCATGGCAGAAATACGACTATCCGACGATGCTTGAAGCGGTGCGGGAACATACACTTGACGTGCTCTATGCCCTCAAGGAAGAAGGCATCAAACCCGAGTGGGTACAGATCGGTAATGAAACCCCGAACGGGATGTTGTGGCCGATGGGGAAAGTGGAAAAGCCTTCAGACGTCAGCATTCAGAAGTCAGAGGCATGGGATCGCTACGCTGGTTTCACAACCATGGGATACAAAGCAGCCAAAGAGGCCTTTCCTGATATCAACGTCATCGTCCACGTGGACAATGCATATATGTACCGAGATTGGTTCTGGAACGCCTTGGCAGAGCACGGCGGCAAATGGGACATAATCGGTTTGAGCCACTACCCCATGATGTTCGACTGGTGCCATCATAGCTGGCAAGAGATGAACGAACTCGCCGAGAACAATGTGCGACAATTGATTCGCTCCTACCGCTGTCCGGTGATGATATGCGAAGTAGGCATGATGAACTGGGGCGAAGGGGTGGTATATGACTCCGTGGCTGCGCTCTCGAACGAGGTTATGACAGACTTCGTAGCACGCATGGAGCGCATTGATTCCTGCATGGGTATCTTTTACTGGGAACCCGAAGTGTATGGCGGATGGCGACCCGCAGAATATATCCCGCTCGGATGGGGAGGTTATGACATGGGATCGTTCACACCCGACGGCTGCCCTTCGCCGGCATTGAGGACACTGTTAAAGAGTGAGTGAATGAGTGAATGAGGGAATTAGGGGATGAAAACACCTGAACAAATAGCACAGGAAAAGCAGCTGGAACGACTTACGAAACGTTTTCACAAAGCGTGCGCGGACTACGGACTGATTGCCGACGGCGACCATATACTCATTGGTCTGAGTGGCGGTAAAGATTCGCTATTATTAACAGAACTGTTAGGTCGCCGGGCGAAGATATACAAACCCCGCTTTCAGGTCACGGCTCTTCATGTACGTGTGAAAGAACGGGATTATCACACCGACTTAAGTTATCTAGAATCCTTCTGCCGCGAAGCCGGCGTGCCGCTACTCATCAGAGATATAAGCCTACCCCCTGCCCCCTCCCTGAAAGGAGGGGAAAAGACTCCTTCCCTTCAGGGGAGGTCGGGAGAGGCCACCTCTCCTTGTTTCCTCTGCTCATGGTACAGGCGGAAAACTTTGTTTAACGTAGCGCAGGATTTGGGGTGCAATAAGATTGCTTTCGGTCATCACCGCGATGACATCGCACAGACGCTGCTGATGAACCTGATCTTCCAAGGAGCGTTCGCGACCATGCCACCCGTGTTGCAGATGGAGAAAATGCCGCTTCAGCTGATCCGCCCGCTATGTCTGATTGACGAATCGGATATCTCTACATATGCCGCTATGCGCGGTTATGAGAAACAGGCCAAACTCTGTCCGTTCGAGCACGTCTCGTCGCGCGAGAAAGTAAAAGATCTGCTGGAACAAATCAAGCAACTCAACCCCGAAGCTATCGACTCCCTCTGCGGAGCTATGACCAATATCAAAGAGGCATACTTGCCTCCGTTGAAAGTTAAAAGTTGACAGTTTAAAGTTTATTTATGAACGGATTATACACCATTCTATTACTCTTAGCGTCGAATATCTTCATGACGCTCGCGTGGTACGGCCACTTGAAACTGCAGCAAACAGGTTTCATCACCAACGCCACGCCATTGATTTTTGTTATTTTGCTCTCATGGGGCATTGCTTTCTTTGAATACTGCCTTCAAGTACCTGCGAACCGCATGGGGTTCATGGGCAACGGAGGTCCTTTCACGCTGATGCAGTTGAAGGTCATTCAGGAGGTGATTACGCTCGTAGTCTTTGTGGTCTTCTCCGCCCTTGCCTTCCAAATGCCGTTGCGATGGAATCACTTTGTGGCATGCCTGCTACTCATTGGCGCTGTCTATTTTGTTTTCGGGTTTAAATGAGAAATGAGAAATCAGAAATCAGAGATCAGAAATCAGTTATGAATCCGTATATTCAATCACTCCGTCTCCGCACTTTGCCTCTTTCGATGTCCGGTATCGTGTTAGGAACAGGTTTAGCATGGAGAACCGCCTCCCACCCCTTTGGTGAATGGAAGGGTGTTTTGGTTTTCATTCTCGCCATCTTGACCACTCTCAGTCTGCAGATTCTCAGCAACTTAAGCAACGAACTCGGAGATGCTCTAAAGGGTACGGACACAGATCAGAAAGGACGTGCGGCGTACGGATTGCAAGCCGGGACTATCACGGAAAAGCAGATAAAAGGGATGATCGGGCTGTTTCTTGCTTTGTGTATTCTATTCGGCACAGCCCTTATCCTTACTGCTTTCGGCATTCCTATCTCCAATATCCAATCTCAAATATCCAATATCCTCATCTTCTTTGTCTTAGGGCTACTCGCCATGATTGGTGCCGTCACATACACGCTCGGTAAGCATAGCTATGGGTATATGGGTCTCGGTGATTTGGGTGTATTCCTGTTCTTCGGTCTTCTCAGCACGCTTGGCGGTTATTACCTGCAGACACAGACGTTGACAATGGAAGTGATGTGGTGCGGTATCGCCATCGGTTTACCCTGCGTCGGAGTGCTGAACCTTAATAACGTGCGCGATATGAATAATGATCGCGCGCACGGGAAGCGCACACTCGCAAGCATGTTAGGTGTGCGTGGGGGAAAAATCTACCAAACATGTTTACTTGTCATCTGTCTTCTTATCTTCATCTGTCTCGGTCACTGGTGGGTACTTTGCGTGACGCCTATTTGGACCTGGCACCTATGGTATATCTGGACACACGAGAGCAGTGAATTAGACCTTCAAATGCCCGTTTTAATGCTCTCGACGCTGGTTGTTGCGGGCCTAGGATGGCTCTAAATGCATTTTTTTTGCATTTTTTTGCGAAAAAATTTGGTCAATTCAAAAAAAAGCAGTACTTTTGCACCCGCTTTCGGATTAAGGAAGCAAAAAATGATCTTTCAAATACGAAAGAAGAAAGCGGAAATAGCTCAGTTGGTAGAGCACAACCTTGCCAAGGTTGGGGTCGCGAGTTCGAGTCTCGTTTTCCGCTCTTTCCGCTCTTTTTTTTTGCCCAGATGGCGGAATTGGTAGACGCGTGCGTTTCAGGTGCGCATGCCGCGAGGTGTGCAGGTTCGAGTCCTGTTCTGGGCACTCGCTTAGGCTATTACTCGCGTGACTCGCAGCACAGCTGTTTAATTACGCTACGTAATGCCCTACGTTCTTCCCACAGATTAAAATCTGCGGGAGCCCTAATAAAAGGGGAAAAATGATCTAATAAAGGCGCTTCGCGCAGGTGGCGAAATTGGTATACACGCTACTTTGAGGGGGTAGTGGTCGCAAGATCGTGTGAGTTCGAGTCTCATCCTGCGCACAAAAAAAACAGACAGTTTTCGAGCCGTCTGTTTTTTTTATTTCTTGATATATCATTCCTCGTTCTTCTTTTGCTTTGCCTCTTCGAAGAGTGCCTTCATCGTAGGATTACCATAGGTGAGTTTTTTCACCGTCAAATCCATGGCATTGTTATTTGCGAGCCTTAACTGGTTGGCGGAAGTGGTGAGCGCTTCTTTTACCTTCTCGAGGTTGCGTATCGAGGTGTCTATCTGCTTTATCGCCTCTTCGTAGTTCTTATGCGCACTGAGCACATGCTTGCCGAAGGCATCCTGAAAAGCTGCTAACTTGTCTTCAAACTCGGTGACGTCCACCTGCTGCTCTTTGGCTTGTGCCAACTCGCGCCGCGCATCCAGACTCTTCTTATTCGCTTGGCAAAGAAGTGTGATCAGCGGAATGAAGAACTGCGGACGGATGACGTACATCTTCTCGAAACGATGACTCATATCCACAATACCGCCGTTATACAGTTCGCTATCGGGTTCGAGCATGGACACCAAGACCGCATACTCGCAGTTTTTCTTCTTACGATCTGCATCAAGTTTCGCCAGGAAATCTTCGTTCTTATGCTTGGATGCCGTGTCATCGTTCTCGTTCTTCATCTCGAACATGATAGAGACATACTCAATGCCGTCCTCGCTCTTGTCTCGGAAGACAAAGTCACCTTTGGTTCCCTGTACCACTTCGTTATCCTTCTCGAAATACGCATGGGGCATAACGGGTCTGAGCATTTGGTTAAAGAGCGTCGAGCAATGAATTTCGAGGGTTTCGCCCACCATCTTGGTGGACTGGCGCAGTTTGAGATCTTTGTAGTATTGTACCTGTTCCTGCGCAGCTTTGAGTTGCGCATCGAGTCGCATATAAGACTCTGTCGCTTTCTGACGAACCTCCATAACAGCCAGTTGTTTTTGCTGTTCTGCCTGCTGGTTCTGCGCCTGCAATTGTTGGATCTGCGCTTGAAGTTGTTGAAGTTGGAGTTGGTTCTGCACCTTCTCCGTTTGCAACTGTGCTGCCATTTTTGCCTGTTGGTTCTGCTCTATCTCATGCAGACGGCGACTTAACTCATGCTCAAACTCGGAGTTCTTCACCTGGTTCAGCAGAGCCGCGTAGTCATTCTCATCGACGGTAAACACGTTCCCGCAATGCGGACATTTCAATTCTTTCATAGTCTATTTTTTATTTCTGTGGCAAAATTACTACTTTTTTTTCATTTACGCAAATAAAAATTTGGTTATGTGCGAAAAAAGTTGTACCTTTGCGACCGCAAAGGTTTTACGAATATGAGAAAGTATATTTTTATTTTGTTAGCGTTGTTGGCTATGAGTGCCAACGCTCAAGTATCCGCCATCTTAGGCGACTGGCGCACCGTGGACGACAAGACGGGCGAGAAACGCTCCATTGTAACAATTTATAAAGGTTCGGACGGCCTGTACTACGGCAAAATCAGCAAGATGCTGATGTATACGGAGTTGGACCTGAGATGCGACCAATGCAAGGGAGAAGATCATAACAAGCCCATCGAGGGTTTGGTGATTATTCGCGGAATGAAAGCTGAGAACGGAGAACTGGTAGGCGGCAAAGTATTGGATCCTGAATCAGGTAAGTTCTATTACGGCAAGATATACCTGAAGGACGGCAAGTTAGTGCTGCGCGGTTCCTTAGACAAACGCGGTTTCTTAGGTCGCAATCAAACGTGGGTACGATGAAATTAGTCTTTGCAAGCAATAATGCGCATAAGTTATCCGAAATGCGCGCAATCATGCCTGCGGGTGTAGATATTGTCAGTCTTCGCGATATCGGTTTTGAGCAAGAAATCGAAGAGACCGGCATAACGCTTGAAGAGAACAGTATGATAAAAGCCCGCACGGTGTGGGAGTTTATCAGGCATCTGCCATCAGCTGTCAGCAGTCAGATTGATGGCATCTTCGCAGATGACACGGGTTTGGAGATTGACGCATTGGACGGCGCACCGGGTGTCTATACGGCGCGCTGGTATCTGATGAATAAAGGAGCAAAAGAAGCAAAGACAGACTTGGAGAATTTCGCAGCGAATCGCGCCAAGGCATTGAGGGAGTTGGCCGGAAAGGACAACCGCCAATGTCAGTTCCGGACAGTTATCACCCTTATTTGGAATCAAGAACCGGAAAGCAGGACACAACAAGTGGAAGGAGTGGTACGCGGACAAATCGCAACAGAAGAATACGGAGAAGGAGGTTTTGGTTACGACCCCGTCTTCATTCCCGAAGGATATGACAAGACTTTCGGAGAACTGTCGGCAGAGATAAAGAATACTATCAGCCACCGTGCACGCGCACTCACGGAATTAGTCAAGGTGTTAAACCGTTAAATTATAATAACGTCAGATGGTTCGATTTCGATACATAATTGTCCTTGTGCTTTGTTTTTTGTTTCCTGCTCTTTTGCCGGCAGGAGAATGGACTTCGTATTTCGCATACAACAACGTCACGCAGATTGCGATGACTGCAGATAAAGTATATGCCATGTCGGACGGAAGTCTCTTCAGCGTTGATAAGCAGACGGAGAAACTCACAGTCTATAACCGTCAGTCAGGTCTTCATGGTACGAACATTACCTGTATCGGCTACGACGAAGTATCCAAGACCTTGATCATCGCCTATGAAGCAGGACGCATCGACCTGATGAATGCGAACGGTGTTCGCTATATCAGCGACCTGTACAACAAAGACATGACACAGGAGAAGACCATCTATAACATCTCCATTTATGGTCGCATCGCTTACCTCTCTACGCATTACGGTGTGCAACTCTTCGATCTGCGCGACCATCGGTTCACGGACAGTTATTGGTTACGTCCGGCCGGAGAAGTGACGCCTATCAAAGATGTGCTGCTGACAGCTGACAGTATTTACGCTTTCGCGGACGACAGTCTGTACTGCGCACGGTTGACAGATAATATCGTGGATTATCATTTCTGGAAACGCGAGAAACGCTCTTCACGTATATCTCCTGACCCGAACAAAGGCGTTTATTACCACGATGAACTGGGCGACTGGTATGCCGGGCATGCCGAAGGCATCGTACGGCAGACCGCTACCGAGCGACTGAGCTACAAGCCGGAAGGTCCGCTGAGTAACATCCCCTATTGCGTGCATGCGGACCAGGGTTGGTTGTATGTCGTACAGGGCGGACGATGGAGTGCGCAATACGAACGTCCCGGCGTCGTGATGTGCTATGACGGCGCGCACTGGATGAATATCCCGAACGAAGCGATAGCCTCCACGCCGTCCGAGAAAGTGCTGGACTTCATGAACGTAGCGGTGGATCCGATGGATAAGGACCATTATTTCGTCACCAGTTACGGCACCGGTCTGTATGAGTTCCGAGGCGCACAGTTTGTGCAGCGGTTTATTGCCTCCGACGACAACACCTTAGGCGCAGCCGACCCAACCGCACCTGCTACCTACACTCGTTTGGATTATGCAACCTTTGATGTGCACGGAAACCTCTGGATGGTGAATGCCGGCGATGTATTCCAGGCGGAGATCCTGCTCGACGCCTTCGGAAAG
>CADBVL010000036.1:0-15419 GCA_902798015.1 uncultured Bacteroidales bacterium | reverse complement strand
AATGAGCAGATTCCGCTGCATACTCCGGGCGGACTGGTGCTGGATCGGATGAATCCCCGCTATAAATGGATGGCCGCAGCGCGGTATAACACCGGTCTGTTCCTGCTCGACGACGGCGGCACACCTTTGGACGCTTCGGACGACAAGGCGATAGGTCGCAACGAATGGGTGACGGAAGACGGGCATGCCGTGACGGCAGCGACTATCCACGCACTCATGCAGAGTTCCGACGGGCGTCTCTGGGTAGGTACTGACATCGGTATCGTGATCATCGACTCCAATACCGATTACTTCACTTCCGACCTCTGCACGCGCCCCAACCTAACCGATAACAACGGCGAGAACCCGATGACCGAACTGCGAATCACCGCCCTGTGCGAAGATGCGGACGGACAGATATGGGTAGGCACGGAAGGTCTCGGTATCTACGTGCTGAACAGCACCGCCACGGAGATCCTCGCGCACTATACGACCGACAACTCCTCCATGCCTTCCAACGGCATCCTGTCTCTGACCTGCGACGAGCAAGGGAAGATGTATATTGGTACCGGCAACGGACTGGTGGCATACGACGACTCGTCCATTCCGGAGCATAACTTCAGCACGACCGACGCAGAGGGCCGCGAGTTAGGATCGATCGAGCAGTGGCGACTGCACTTGTCCTATACCAACCCGACGCAAGTCGCCGCTTCCCCAACCCGTATCTACGCGCTCGCAGACGGGTCGTTATACTACTTCGACCGCGCGTCCGAACAGATTGAATACATAAGTAAAGCTACCGGCCTGAACGGTAGTTCGATCGTACGCATCGCGTATGACAGTCCTTCGGAGCAACTGATTGTCGCCTACGAAGACGGCCGTATCGACCTGGTGGACGAAGAAGGTAACGTACGCCAAATGCCGGACTTACACCTCAAAGCGAGCTCGCTATCCGTAGTGATCAACTCCATCTCGAGCGGAAAGAAATACGCGTACCTGGCGATGTCCTTCGGCATCATCGCTATCAACCCGAAGAAAGCCGAGATAGCCGACACCTATTATATCGGCGAAGACGCCAATGCGATCAACGTCGATTATGTGGTGGAATACGGTGACTCGCTCTTTGCCTTCACCGATGGCTACATGTACAGCGCTGCGCTGCGCGATAACCTCGTCGACTACTCGTACTGGCACAAGACGGAACTGCCGGGTGGCACGGTAACGAATGCCTTCATCTTCCGCAACACGCTGCACCTATTGCTGCATAACTATCTATACAGCCGGGTCAACGGGGTATGGGGACGTATCGGTAGTACCGTCATGCAGTGGCTACACTACGAAGGCGGACAGCTGCTGGCGTCTATCTCCGGCAAACTATTCCGCATCAACAACGACTACACGTTCGTCGGTCTGACCGACCAATACGCATTCAACGATGCGCTATACTCCCTCGGCGAATACTGGCTGGCGGAAGAGAACTTCGGCCTTATCCGCCTGAACACCAGCGGCGATCAACCCTACCACACCGACGGTCCGAACAGCAATATGGGTTACTTCATCCATACTGCACACGGACGCGTCTATGCCGCGAACGGCGGACGTTGGTCTACGCAATACATGCGCTATCCGCATCTGAATATCTTTGACGGCAATAACTGGAAACGCATCAACCCGTGGGAGGCACGCGCCGCAGATGGTACCTGGGCGATCGACCCCGTGAGCATCGCTGTAGACAACGCCGACCCGGAGCGTTTCTATATCGCTACCTACACCGCAGGTGTATTCGAATACAACCACGGCACCATCACACGCTACGGCGTGAACAACAGTACGCTGGATGTCGCCGAGGCAGGCGCAGATCCGCAGTACTACACGCGTACGGACGGCGCGATGATGGACGAGCAAGGTAATCTATGGGTGCTGAACGCGACGACGGTAGGTTATCCGGTGCATGTGATGACGCCCAACGGCCAGTGGCACGCGTTGGACGAGCAAAGCGGAGGACAGAACATCGTGCTTACGACCCCTACCGGCATATGGACCGACCGGCGAAGCACCAAGCGTAAGTGGTTCCTTGACCAGCGTTACAGCCCCGGTGTGTTCCTGCTGGATGATGGCGGCACCCCGACCGACGCCAGTGACGACCGCTGCTTCAAGCGCAGCACGTTCGTTGACCAGAACAACAACACCCTCAACCCATCCTATTTCTTCTGCTTCGCGCAAGACCACACGGACCGCATATGGCTGGGCACGGAGAGCGGCATCATCGTCATTCCCGCGAAGACGGATTTCTTCACGAGCAACAGCTGCCGCCGGATCATCATCCCGCGTAATGACGGAACAGGCTTAGGCGACTACCTGCTGGGCGACGAGCAGATCAACTGCATGGCTGTGGATGGCGGTAACCGCATGTGGATAGGTACCGCGAACTCTGGTCTATACCTCATCGAAGACGACACGATCACCGTAGCGCACTTCACGGAAGACAACAGTCTGCTGCCGTCGAACAACATCCTGTCCATCGCTATCGTGCCCTCCACCGGCGAGGTGTTTGTCGGCACCGGCAAAGGAATCGCGTCCTACCGCAGCGACGCGAGCGAACCGCAGAAAGACATGAGTAATGCGTATGCATACCCCAATCCTGTGCGTCCGAACTACGGCGGAAACATCGCCATCACAGGACTGATGGAGAACACGACGGTGAATATCGTCGATGCCGGAGGCAACCTGGTATGCAAGACGAAGAGCAACGGCGGTACTGCCGTCTGGGACGGGAAATTACCGGACGGCCGCCGCGCCACGCCGGGTGTCTATACCGCGCTCTGCAACGCCGAAGGCGGGCATACGGTTGTTAAGATTCTCGTGATACAATAATGTCGGAAAAGGTCAAAACGATACTTCGTAGTGCAGTACTCCTTTTAATACTGCTCTTTCCGAATATCTATGCCTGCTTCATAGCCAGCGATTTGGCTTCGCCTCTTAATACAATCGGATACTTGATAGCAGTAGGTGTGTGTTTATTCATTCCTATGCTCTTTTTGCGCAGGCGCGTGTATTTTATAGTAGCAGGTGTGATGACGTTCTTATGCGCACCCGTTGAAATCGCCAGTCTGTACCTCAATCATAACCCTGCCACTACAACTTTTGTCGGTCTTTTCTATGCTACTAACGCACAGGAAGTTGCTGGTATTCTCGGTGTGGTGTGGCCTTTGGCAATGCTGGTGATTGCCGTTTGGGGATTATATTTCTTATTGGCCTTTCGGCAACCCAACGAATGGATTATTCCCCGTCATATAGGAGCGTGTGTTGCAGGCATTGGTCTGCCAGTGCTATTCATTGGAGCCATCCTCTTCTTCAGCATCTATGCAAGACGTATCTACCACCTGCAAAGCCCCGGGGAGATTGCTTCTTGCGCTGCCAATCTGACTCTTATGAAATTCCATAAGATATACCCATATAATATCTATCTTAACTCCATTCAAGTGGCGGTTGAGCGGCGGGAGATTAGACGGACACAGGAAGCCTTACAACCCTTCCGATTTGGTATAGCCGCTCCATCAGATTCCATACAAGAATGCTATATCCTCATTATCGGAGAAGCCGCACGCAGCGGACACTTTGCATTGAATGGTTACGAGCGCTCCACCACACCTCATCTGTCCAAACGGCGCAATGTTGTCTCCTTTCCGCACATGTATGCTCAAGCTGGTACCACGGAGCAATCCGTTCCCTATATGCTAAGTCGCATTCCCGTCACACGCCATGATGAAGTATGGGCAGAGAAGAGTCTTCCAGAGGCCTTCCAGGAAGCGGGATACAGAACCACGTGGCTGACCAATCAATCGCGCATTCTGTGTACAGAGCGCACAAAAGAAGCGATGGATAAATGCTACGAAACAGGAAAAGATATAAGCGTCACCAACAACTACGATGCGTTGTTGTTAGCACCGCTACAAGAGACATTGACGGAGAATGCTAAAAAGCAATTTATCGTCATGCACACAATGGGAAGCCATTGGCGGTACGACACACGCTATACTCCGGATTGCGAGCAGTTTACACCGGCTTTAGGGGATGATTTTCGACTCTCCATGATTAGTCCTGCCAACCGGGATAAGTTAGTAAACGCTTATGACAATACGATTCTCTATACCGACCGATTTATAGACTCCGTATGCACCCTCGTAGAGCAGCAACATATACCGGCATTGATCCTGTATATGTCGGACCACGGAGAGAACTTATATGATGATGAGAGGAATTTAGTGCTGCATGGCAATTATAGTGCCAGCAAATGGCTTTTCCACGTGCCACTGATTATCTGGTATAGCGATGAATATGCGGCTATTCACCCTGACAAGATTGCCCAACTGCAAGCGCATGCGGAGCATTGCGACAACTCGTCTATGCTCTTTGCTTCGATGATTGATGCAGCAGGACTATCCTATAGAAACGATACCGCGAGTAACGCGGCAATGCGCACTCGCAGTATATTCTCTCCCGACTATTGTGCTCCGGACACACTCTTCGTGCTTACCGCCGAAGGCGAGTGCATCGCTTTGGAAGAACGTTAACCCTTGATCAACTTCATAAACTCTTCGCGGGTCTTGGCTTGATTGAAGACACCGGTAAAATCGGAGGTCACCGTCATAGCGTGCTGCTTCTGGACACCGCGCATCTGCATGCACAGATGTTCGGCTTCAACAACCACCATCACACCCAACGGATCCAGAGTATTCTGGATACAATCCTTGATCTGCGTTGTGAGGCGTTCCTGTACCTGTAAACGCCGGGCAAAAACATCTACTACCCGAGCAATCTTACTGAGTCCGGTAATACGTCCGTTGGGGATATATGCTACATGAACCTTGCCGAAGAAAGGCAACATGTGATGCTCGCAAAGAGAGTAAAAATCAATGTCTTTGACCACCACCATCTGACGATAGTCTTCCTCAAAGAGTGCCGAACGCAAGATAGCCTCCGGGTCTTCTTTATAGCCTTTCGTGAGGAACTGCAAAGCTTTTCCAACACGATGAGGCGTTTTCTTCAACCCTTCACGCTGAGGATTCTCTCCAATTTGGATAAGCGTTGCTTCCACCGCCTTCTCTATAGCGGCAGTCACTTCCGGATTACTATGAAACTCTTGCAAATCCATCACTGCAAAACTTGAATTTTATCCCGTACTATATAGGTATCGCCCATCACTTCAGGGAATTGGTCCACAAAGATCTTTTTATAAACCTTAGCCTCTTCATACGTACGAAAATCGCCTAACCTGACTTTCCAGAAGGGTGGCATATACAGCACATATACCGTCTGGTCAATTTTATCTTTGATCTTCGATTCCAAATCCAAGGCTTCGGATTTCGCTGCCTGTTGCTGGTTGGAGGAATATATCTGTACGCGATAACCATCTATCTCCACCAACTCCATCTTTCCTTGCATTGCGGCTTGCAAAAGTATACCTACCGCAGAGTCCTGCAACACTTCCACACCCGGCATTGAGTCCAGCAAATTCGGACTTAGAGCCACGCGCAGCGAGTCATTTGCCCACACCTGTACGGCAGCGAACGCAATGCAAAATATAACTACTATTCTTTTCATATTCATCTACAAACAACAACTTCTATGCCATTAGTAACGGAAGGACGAACCACCGACGAACTCGCGCAAGAAGGATGTAGGCGGAATCTCGCGTTCGGGTATCGGCACGAAATACTGCAGGAATTTCAACAGACGGTGTGCCTCGGTATATTCCTCGCAGAACTTCGGTACTTCCTGTAAAATTGGTTCAGCATGGCGTTTCAGCACGGCGAACTCGAAGATAAGGGCAGAATTGAACATTACATCTGCTTCCTCTTGGAACGGATACACCCATTTAGTCTCACCACGTACTACCGATGGACAACGGGCAATCGTCTCGCGTGCAGAGTACCCACGGTACTTATAGTCACGTACGATTCGACGCAACAAGCGAATATCTGTAGTAGGAATCCAGTTATGGTTGTCAATATTGATAGTCGTCAGTGCAGAGACGTAAATCTTAAAAGTCAAATCCCTACTCACATCCGGCAAAATGCACGGGTTAAGAGCATGGAGTCCTTCTATCACCAACACTGAGTCCTTCTGCAATTTCAGTTTATTTCCTCTGAAGACGCGCTCACCTTTGGTAAAGTCATACGTTGGCAGGTCCACCTCTTTGCCTTCCAGTAAGTCCTGCATCTGCTGGCGGAAGAAAGGCAGGTCAACGGCTTCTACATGCTCGAAATCCCATATACCGTTCTCATCTTTCGGTGTATCCACACGATTAACAAAATAGTCATCCATGGACAACACTTCCGGGCGTACGCCATCGACCAGCAACTGAATCTGCAAACGTTTAGAGAATGTTGTTTTACCGGACGATGAAGCACCGGAAATGAAAACTATCTTCGGGCGCTTAGCTGCAATTGCATCCGCTATTTGTGCAATCTTTTTCTCATGTAGTGCCTCGGCCAATTTGATCAATTCGAAGGATTTATTCTGTTTGCAAGCTACGTTAAAGTCACTGACATTATTGATTCGCAGCAACTTATTCCAGCGATTGTACTCCTGGAAGATAGAGAACATCTTATCTTGCGACACCTCATCTTCGAGTACCGTCGGATTATTACGGTTTGGGATGCGTAGCAATAACCCATCCTGGAAAAGCCGCAGGTCAAAGACATTGATATATCCGGAAGTGGGCAGCAGCACATTCGTGTAATAATCTATATAGTCGCCCATACGGAAATAGCGGCAATAAGGATTTCCAAGAGCTTCAAAGATAGACGACTCATTGTTATAACGCTCTGCGAACATCTTTATCACAACTTTCGTCTGCTTCTCCTCTTCAATGATCGGACGATTCTCCGCTATGATTTGCAGCATACGATCCTTGATTGCCTTCACCATCTCCCGTGTCACTACGGGCGGTTCCTTCTCTTCAGCAGGATTTGTCTCTTTATCTATATGCCATTGCAGCGTACAATAATATCCTTTGCTAATCGGGTGCTCCACACGCAGGTCCATTCGCGGATATAACTCATTCACCGCTGCACCAAGTACCATGCCTAATGTACGCACGTAAGCACGCATACCGGCCGGTGTACTCGCATCTAAAAACTCCACGTCTTTTGGCTTGTATAGCAGGAAATCCAGGTTTTCCACTTTGTAATTGACCAGAGCCGCAATAATCGGGAATTTCATTTGGATACCCAAGCGATCCTTGAGTTCTATCAGTGAAATACCACGCGGGACCTCATGGTATGTACGCGTGTTCTTGCAATAAACGGTGATGGTTTTCTCCATATTATTTACGATTAGCAATTAGCGAATCTATTTCCAGTGCTTGCGAAAGTAGATTTCTCATATCCGACAGTCTCACCTGATTAGCAGCATCCGAGATAGCATGGTCCGGATCAGGGTGGGTTTCGATAAATAATCCATCCACACCTACCGCCAATGCCGCGCGCATCAAGTACGGTACCATCTCTCGGTTCCCGCCTGTCACGCCATTCGGTGCCGAAGGTTGTTGTACAGCATGCGTAGCATCGAAGATTACCGGACATCCAAAACGGCGCATCTCTACCAAAGAGGTCATATCCACGACCAGTCTTCCGTATCCGAAAGAAGAACCACGTTCCGTGAGCCACACATGCCCTTCTCTCGCTGCGCCAGGCGTTACTTGTTCGATCTTCTCTATCGCACCACCTATATCCCACGGCGCCATGAACTGGCCTTTTTTCACATTTACGATACGTCCCGTAGATGCGGCTGCTTGCAGCAAGTCTGTTTGTCGGCTCAAGAATGCCGGAATCTGCAGCACATCTGCCACTTCGGCCACCGGTGCGCACTGTACACTTTCGTGAACATCCGTCAAGATCGGCAGTCCGAATTGCGTCTTCACTTCTTGCAGGATACGCAGTCCCTCTTCCATGCCTACTCCGCGAGCAGAAAGGGATGTACGGTTTGCTTTATCGAAGGAAGATTTGAAATAAAGCGTGATACCAAGGTCATAGCAAAGACGTCGCAGTGTCTCCGCCGTCCGCATCACCATCTCTCTATTTTCAATCGCACACGGGCCGCTAATGAGAAACATACGCTTATTCCTTGGTATTACGTTGCGCAAGCGGAGAGTCTTCAACACTACGGAAGACACGTGCCCACTGCACTTTCAACTTACCTTCACCACCCTTCTCAGTCTTCGGCAGCCAACTCTGGGCCAGGAAGAACATAGCCTCTTTCGGCAGGCGATTGGGCAAACGAAGTATCTCAAGGTTATTGACATACCATATCAGTTCGTGCTTTGTCCAACGGAAAGAATAGACATGGTACATAGATCGGAGCACACCGGTCAGATTGGCCATTTGTGTCTTCAGGCCATCAACATAACCCATTTGGTGGGTGGATCCGTTATAGTGATAGAGGGCAACCATCGGGCTCTTCAGTTTGCCAGTGGTAAGGCCGAAGAAATGGTGACCGAACCCCTGACTACGCACTTTCGCCATAAACAAACCACTCTCTTGCGCAAAAGCCTCCTTGGTGTTCATCACATCGGACGTATAGTCGAACACATGCTCAATAAAGCCCTTCTTTTCATCCCAAGCTACCGTTTTCTTGCTCTCCTGATGGGTCTCGAGGTCCATGCGTCCTTCGGCGAAGAACGTGTTCTTACCACCATTATATGCCTGATGCTCAGAGGTGCGAGAGTGACCGTCCTTCATTGCAGGATTCGCATATCCATAGCCAGGTTTCCAGTTCTTGGAAGACGTCATGTCGTCATCGAAAGACGGACGGAATAGTTCTGCCCAGTCGATCTTTTCCTCGCGCGAAGTGAAGTAGAACTTAATATCTTCGGATTTTGCCAGTTCGAGATAACGTTTCTCCTTCTTGTACTCCTCCGAGTGAACCCAACGCTTTTCGTCTGCCCAGAGTGCATTACGTTGCTTGAAATCCTCCGTCGAGGTCTCTTTCTCCAACTCTATGAGTTGTTTCAACTCTGATGAGTTCAGCACTTTCTGGTAGTTCTTGTAGAACGCCGAACGATAAATCATATTGTACATGCGACGCTCGGAAGCAGTCACAGAGTTATCCTCCTTGTTCTGGAAGGCATCACTTTCGCGGAACTTCAAGAAAGCCTGGAAGGTCTCGCTGTTCTGTGCGTACTTGTACCCCTTCATTCGCAGGGTCGAAGACAGACGCTCAAGTGCAGCCGTTTTACGCCCCTCGTCCGTATCCTTATACTTACGGTTTTTCAGAGCGTTCTTCTTCTCCTGGAAATCCGAACTCTCGATAATCTTCTTGAGTTCGTTGTACTCCGCCAATTCAGGCGATTTCTCGATAGCACGCCAGCGTTTTACACGCTCTTGCATGTCATAGATGGTTTTCTCAAACTGCTCTGTAGAGAGCATTTTGCCGGTTAGTCTGGCCGTAAATAGGTTCATAAGATACTTTATGGTTTATGATTTATAATTTCAAATTTATGATCTTTTCATACAACTCTTCCAATGTGTCCACGAAGAGAGGTTTGCAACTCTGCTGCGCAGGGATAAACTGCAACTGCTCCATCAGTTTGATCTGCTGCTTGAGCGGTTCATAGAATCCTTTGTAGTTCAACGCGTAAATCGGTTTGTGATGCTCACCGACAATGCCGGAAGATGTCGCATCCATCATTTCATCAAGCGTGCCATAACTGCCCGGTAGGCATACGATCACATCCGAATTGGAGCGAATTATCTGTTTCCGTTCAGACATGTTTGCCACCATGATCAGGTTATCGCAGTTCTCCGCTTGTCGTCCGGCAGCAATGATACGTGGCGGAATGACACCGATGACAAATGCTCCTGCTGTTTTCGCCGCATCACTCACTCGCGTCATCAAACCTCCCGTAGCACCACCATACAGCAAGGTGTAACCATGCTCACCTATCCAGCGACCTAAAGCATCACCCAACTGCAGATACTCCTCGGGAATCGCATCTTTTGCCGAACAATAAACCGCTATTCGCATTATGCGTCAATCTTTGCGTAGGTTGCGTTCTCTTCGATAAACTCGCGGCGCGGCGCTACATCGTCACCCATCAACATGGCTATCGTACGATCTGCCTCAGCAGCATTCTCGATGGTCACTTTCTTCAGAAGGCGACGAGCAGGATCCATCGTAGTCTCCCAAAGTTGCTCATCACTCATTTCACCAAGACCTTTATAACGCTGCGTCTTAATCTGCTTCTCATCGCCATTACCATACTCCGAGATGAAAGCTTGGCGTTGCGCATCATTCCAGCAGTATTGGCTATAATTACCTTTGGAGCACTTATATAGCGGCGCCATGGCAATATAAAGGTGACCTTGCTCGATAACCTCTTTCATATGACGGAAGAACAATGTCATAATCAACGTTGCGATGTGTGCACCATCGACATCGGCATCGGCCATGATGATTACTTTATGATAACGAATCTTGGACAGATTCAATGCTTTCGGATCTTCTTCGGTACCGAACGTAATACCGAGCGCAGTGAAGATGTTTCGAACCTCCTCGGACTCAAACACCTTATGCTCCATTGCCTTCTCCACGTTCAGGATCTTACCGCGAAGCGGCAGGATAGCCTGGTGGACACGGTCACGCCCCGTCTTAGCCGTACCGCCTGCAGAGTCACCCTCCACCAAGAAGAGCTCGCATTCTGCTGCATCTTTCGACACGCAGTCCGCAAGTTTGCCAGGCAGGCCTCCTCCGCTTAACGGAGACTTACGCAGTACGGATTGACGGGCATTACGCGCTGCAATACGCGCTTGCGCAGCAAGAATCACCTTCTCCACGATACGCTTTGCATCATCCGGGTGCTCCTCGAGGTAGTTCTGCAAAGCCTCAGATACTGCAGACGAAACCATTCCCGCCACCTCCGAGTTACCAAGCTTGGTCTTCGTCTGACCCTCAAACTGCGGTTCTGCCACCTTCACAGAGATAACCGCTGTCAGACCCTCACGGAAGTCATTCGGATCGATTGTCGAGTTACCATCCTTATCTTTCAGTTTGGCTTTCTCGAGCATCTTGCTATCCTCGGCGTATTTCTTCATCACACGCGTCAAAGCAGCGCGGAAACCGGCTACGTGAGTTCCTCCCTCAATCGTATTGATATTATTGACGTACGAGTGTACGTTTTCGTTAAAATCGGTATTATAGATCATCGCCACCTCAACCGGCGTACCGTATTTGTCAGTATTGAGATGTATCACTTCCGAAATCAGGGGTGTACGTGTTCCGTCGATATAGCGAACAAACTCAGAGAGACCTTTCTCGGAGAAGAACTCCTCTTTCTTGCAATTACCCTCTGCGTCCACCACGCGTTTGTCCTTCAAAACGATCTTAATACCTGCATTCAAGAAAGCAAGTTCACGCATACGATTGGCGAGTATTTCCCAATGGTAAACGGTCTCGGTAAAGATGGTATCATCCGGCCAGAACTGTACAAAAGTACCGGTCTTGCGCTGTTCCCAGTTACCTATAGCTTCCTCTTCGGTTATGGTATGCACCGGAGCAAGGGGTTTGCCCTTCTCGTAGTCTTGCGAATGGATAGCACCGTTACGATACACCTCAACGTGCATCTTCTTCGACAACGCATTCACACAGCTTACACCCACACCGTGAAGACCTCCGGACACCTTGTAACTGTCTTTGTTGAACTTACCACCGGCATGCAGAACGGTCATAACCACCTCCAGCGCACTCTTGTGCTCCTTCGGGTGCATATCCACCGGGATACCACGACCATTATCCTGCACGGTAATAGAGTTATCCTCGTTGATATGCACGGCTATCTCACTACAGAAACCCGCCAATGCTTCATCAATCGAGTTATCCACTACCTCATCGATATATCGCCAATATACATCGCCGGGCGTTTACGCACCGCTTCCAATCCCTCGAGCACTTGAATACTCGAGCCATCATACTTTTCGTTTTGTTCTTCCATTGTATCGTTGTATTATTATATTCTCCAAACTAAAACTTTCGCGTGCGGGCGCGTACTGAGCGCGCGCACATATTCAGGTCGCAAAATTACAAAAAATAATTGATATGTGCAAATTCTTTTTATATTTTTTATAAAAAAAATAAAAAATGCATCAAAAAGTACAAAAAAAAGAAGAATCACCATGAGGTGACTCTTCCGTTTGACCTAATTGCGTACTGTTACGCCAACCTGTTCTCAATCACTACGATTAAGCCAGTTTATTCACAAAACGGGCCAACTTCGACTTGAGGTTTGCAGCCTTATTGTTGTGAATAATGTGACGTTTAGCCAATTTATCCAGCATAGAACTTACTTTGGGCAGTGCTTGTGCAGCAGCAGCTTTGTCAGTAGTCTTGCGCAAGTCACGCACAGCGTTACGTGCGGTTTTAGCGTAGTAATGATTGTGTGCTTTGCGCGCAGCCGTTTGGCGAATACGCTTCAAAGATGATTTGTGGTTTGCCATCTTGTTTCTGTTTTTTGTCCGACTCGCGGACGATTTAGTAATATCCTTTGACCTTGAGAGGATCGGCCTCAGGACTTGACTTTAGGGAAGGTCTTTGTTGTAGTGCCAAGGGGAATCGAACCCCTATTGCAAGAATGAAAATCTTGAGTACTAACCGTTATACGATGGCACCAAGCGACAAAAGCGGGTGCAAAGGTACTGCTTTTTTTTGAATTGACCAAATTTTTCAGCACTTTTCTGCATTTTTTTCTAAAAATCGCGCTGCCAAGTACTCTTGTTCGGGTTGTCCGGGCGTTGGAATGAGTTCAATCAGAGGATGTGTATCGCGTACTTTTGGGGATAGCAGTCCTAAAGCATTCAAGTCCATAATGGTGGAATATCCGGAGCGGGCGATGATATGTTTTGCCCCCATCAATGCCGCGGTCAATTCGGCATCATCCACATGCGGGACAATGGTTATCTTTCCCCGTTTTATCCGCGTGTTCGGGCGATTTATCAGGCCTTGCACAATCAGCACCGATTGCGCTGTATCCTGATAGCGCGCCAATAGTTCTTTTTCGAACAACGTGCGTTGGGGTTCCAAGCCGCTAAGCACCGCAACTACCTCATAATCAGCGATTTTATCCGTAGGTGTCAGTCGGCTGAGCGGACCGATATATTCTATCTTGGAAAGGGAAGACGGGAAGAGAGAGACAGGATGTCCAAGTTCACCGCTCAAGTTCGCTACCGGATCGGCAAAGTCCGGGACCCACACCTTATTATAACGCGTATATATACGTGCGTGCAGGCGCGCCGCGAGAGGTTCCAGCCATTTCCATCCTTTGGGCAGCATGATATGCAATTGATGCGTGATGTAAACCGTTTCAACAGGCGGCTCGGTTTGTGACCGACGATTGACATATAACCCGAAGCGGTTGTCTGAGACGATTTGGTCAATATGTTCCTCGCGCAGTACGGACTTGAGAATGGCGTGGTCTTTGATAGCCCAGCCTATCAGTTGAGGAATAGCACGAAGCATTGCCCATACTTGACGCTTTCCTCTGGAGTATCGCAAGTTCAGCGGAGCCAGATAGACGTACCGCAATTTCGGGAAATGCTTACGCAGCAGTGTCAGGCTCTCTCCGTCGCCTCCTAAGATCACCTCATGTCCTTCCGCAAGGAAACGGTGTACCAGAGGCACACAACGACTGGCGTGTCCCAGTCCCCAGTTCAATGGCGCAACGAGTATCTTCATGCGGAAATAGAGACCTCAAATCCTTTGGCTATCAACGGAGCCGCAATAGACTTCATCTGTTCGAGGGAAATTTTACTCAAGTGTTCCTCCGGCGTTTTGCGGTCGATGACATACATCATGATTTGCTTGGGACGCAGCGTTTCTACTGCTTCATACCATGCAGTCAGTTCTTCGGGAGTAGTATTGTCTATCAACTGTCCGTTGTGCTCTCCGCGTAGGAAGCAAGTCTGAAGGACAAAGTCTCCGTCGAATTGAGCAAGCCAGCGGATGATAGTCTGTACTGTCAGGTTTTCGTTCACCGGCAGGTCAATACGCCGCATCATGTTGTCAGTAGCTGCATCGAGTTTGAGGATGCGGTTGTCGCAGAGCCGGAGGGCTTTCACTACGTCCGCTCGTCCGAGTTGGGTAGAATTGGACAGAACCGACACTTTGGCATTGGGACAATACCGGTCGCGCAAAGCGCATGTATCTTCGATGATGCCCAAGAAGTCGGGATGAAGGGTTGGTTCTCCATTGCCGGAGAAGGTGATAGTGGATAAGCCTATCCCTTGCCCCTCCTTAACGGGAAGGGATTGGAGCTTCGCCTCCAGCGCAGCTCTTACTTCTTCGCGAGAAGGAAGTTGAGGATGCGCAACAGGCTGATTCCATCCGCATTCGCAGTAAACGCAGTTGAACGTACACAGTTTATGCTCAAGCGGCATAAGTTCCATGCCGAGACTAAGGCCTAAACGGCGGCTGTGAATAGGGCCATATACGATGCTTTGAAACAGCATATCTATCTACTATCAACTATCAACTAAATATTAATGATGCGGTTTCCGAGGATTTTACATATCTCATTCCGCTGCGCGAGCAGTTGCGGATGATGCTGCAGAAGGAGCATTTGACGATCTACGTCGTTTTTCGCTTGTGCGTCTTTGATATCCGCCTCCAATTCGGCAATTTGCATATTAATAACCGTCAACTTTATCTCATAGAGCAATTGCGTGACAAGTTCACCCAGACGTGTCTCATCTTTCGGTGCCACTGCCTGGTATTTTTCCGCAATCATATCTACGGCGAGGGCGCTGACTGCAGGATCGGGGTGGAACTTATAGAACTGCTCCGCCTTGAAATTCGCATCTTTACAGTGACGTTTGAACTCATCAATGATGGCTTGGTAAACGGGTTGCGGCGGTTTAATCTCATCCCCCTCGAGGGTATATATGATTATTTCTCCGATGGAATAAATAGTGCCGTCCACTTCCATAGGCCGCTCGCCATAACGAACGACAAGCTGCATGAGATTATAGTAGTTTTGCTCCAACGGTGTTTTGGGTGCCTCTTTCTCGTGATTACGTAATTTCGGTATTTCGGTATTACGAGGTGTTTCCTGCGGCACCTGAGTATCCCGGCTTTCTAAAACTGCCGTTTGTCCTTCCTCTACTTTCTCTTTGGCTTTCGCGCGCTCTTCTGCTTTTTTTCTGCGGAGATTCATCACCTCCACCGTCAGCACTTTCTCTGACATATGGAGTCGTTCCGCACTATCTTTGATATACACCTGACGTGTGATCAAGTCCGGAATGATGGCGATAGACGAAGTGATATCTTTGATGAGCGCCGCCCGTTTCTGCGGATCGTCTCCGGCATCTTTGCTCAAGAGGGCGGATTTGAAACGGATGAAATCCGTCTGATTTTCTTCTATATAGCGAATAAACTCTGTAGAGTCATGC
>CADBVL010000035.1 GCA_902798015.1 uncultured Bacteroidales bacterium | reverse complement strand
AGGAAAAGCAAGCTTCTCCCGCGCTGCCCCTCGACTTGCATGTGTTAGGCCTGTCGCTAGCGTTCATCCTGAGCCAGGATCAAACTCTTCGTTGTAAAAGAAATTATAAGTTAGCTCAGAATAATCGAATTTATCAAGTGTAGAATTTTATTCGGGAACCATTTTTAATGTTTAATGAATGAGTGAATGAGTAAATGAGAGAAATCCCTAAACACTAAACGCTCAACACTAAACTTTCAATTTGTTCTTGTACTACATCTTGTTATGAATAGACATTCTTTCAAAGACCATTGCTTATGCTCTTTTTGGGACGCCTCCCATTTTTGAGCGAAAGCGGATGCAAAGGTACTACAAATTTTTGAACTGACCAAATAATAATGCATTTTTTTTACATTTTCTTTGTAACTTGCTGATTATCAATGCCTGTTATTTTTGAACATTTTTGGCGTTTTGCTAAAAAAAGCCCCTTTCGCATGGAAAGGAGCTTAAAAGCCTACGCATACACGTTATTATAAGGAACGTGCGCGGGCGCGCCTATGCGCGTATAAGCTTATTCTTCTTTAGCTTTTTTTGCTCTCGGAGCCGTTGCTTTAGGAGCCTCCTCAGCAGGAGCAGCGGGTTCCTTAGCTTTAGGTTCTTCTGCTTTGGGAGCCTCTACTTTGGGCTCTTCTGCCTTCGGAGCCTCAGTCAGTTGACGATAGATAGAAGCGTCCACACCGTAGATAGCAGGTACGATAAAGATGATAAGGATAACATTGATGATCGTACCGATAGCCTTGAGCCAGCCGATATTACCGATGCCGAAGAGAGCAGCGATGATAGCTATAGCAATGCAGAGTGCGAATGCGATAAGAAACTCGGCACCGAAGATACGCCATTTGTTACCATAGGTAATACGGTTGGATTCACGCAATGCATCGAGCGCAGGCATATCTTTGTCCACAAAGAGAACTGCAGCGAAGTTCCACGCGATAGCGATGACGATACCCGGGATACCCATAAACATGAATCCGACACCGATGGCACCGGACATGAGGGCCATGAGGATGAAGAACTCGCCCATGTTACGACGATACTTCGACTCGAAGATAAAGAGCGGGTTGATCATGTTACCCTTTGCCAACTCTGCGGGGAGCGAAGCCATTGCGATCGTTGTTCCTACGTTGAGATAGGGGATCCAGATAGTGATGACATACAAAAGCGTAACGAGAATGAGACTGAGGAAATTCAGTCCAGCGATGGCGATACCGTCCTTGAGGGTCGCCATAATGTCGATTTTCTTGTTCATAATGGGATTAATTAAAGGGGGTTAACGGATTAACGGGATAACGTATTAACGATACCGAGTGCAAAGGTACAACTTTTTTTTGAATTATGCAAAAAAAAGCATCACAAAGACGCTTTTTTTCTTTTCTTCCGTATTTTAAGTCCCATATAGGCGGCTGTGAGCAGTACGAAGCATAGCCAGGCGTTATCCTCGACGGGCACTACTTTTCCCATAAAGGGGTCGTCCTCATAGTCATCTTCTTCTACTTTTTTAGCACGATGGGGCTTGGAAGAGGTGGCGTTATAGGTTTGTCCGGGTGCGTTTTGTCCGGGCGCGTACGCAATTCCTGCCTCGTCCAGCGGATTGACGGTGGTAGTGAATCGTCCGGTGGTCAAGGTATGATGTCCGATGACCTGCACCGGTTGCGGTTCGGTCATAGCCACCTGCACCTCGAAGTACGAGGCGTATGCGCTCATGGCGAGCGAAAGGGATAATATGAGTACGAGTCGTTTCAACGCACCTTGATTCCTACTGCATTGAATATATCCTTATCGCGAAGGATAAACAGTTGTCCATCGCGAATGATCTTACGCGGTTGGTTGGGTTCGAGCGTGTGCTCTACGTCTGTCGTTATCTGCGGAGCTTTCGCCAGGCGGATAAGGATGGCAAAGCGGTTATCGACCATAGCGGGTTCGTCCGCTATGACGGAATAGTTCGCATAGAGGAGGTTCGTTTGTTCTCCTGTCTGATAATCGATGAGCATGAGTGTATCGAGTTGCTCGGCGCGATACCACTCGTTGTCGAAGACAAACGTATATTCTCCGGCTGCGGGGAAAGAGACCCCGAGAGGGATCGGTGTCACCGCATCTTCTTCGCTCAAACCGTTGAAGGCGAGTTGTCGCTGCAAGCTGTCAATGGAGTACAGCGCTACCCCACCCGTTGTCCACTTCACGAGGTCCGCGCCTATCTCATACGCCTTCGTATATTCCTCGGAGAGCACAAACCCTGTTTTGTCTGCCGACTCTTCACCCAGGAGGACAATACCGGTACGGACTGGAGCGTCATTCTCGAGTCGTCGCATATAGGCAGGTTTATTCGCATTCATGCCTTCGGCATAGAAGTTAATCGTCGTGCCTTCATTGATCTGCACGAAAACCGCCTCAAAGGGTTTGAGATCATGGCTGGCTGCGAGCACCTGTGTGTACGCCTCTCCTGTCTTGCGTTTGGATGGGTCATAGAGAGTGAGATATGGCACGGTTGTCGAACGTCCTTCATCGAGGATATACCACCCGGTCCATTCGCCGATATCATCCTTCTCTTTCTTCCACGCGCCATTGCGTATATTGCCGTCATTCGGCACGGTGCCGGTATTGTATGTATGGAGGTATGGGTTTCCGATGAGATTCCATCCGGCATGCGACGCATTGCCTTCGAGCAGACATGTTGAGGCCTCCACTTCGGTTGTTTTCGTACCTGCGGCATTGCGTTCCTGCGCGAGCCATGTGTTGCCCGGTCGCATCGTGAAACGCAAGACACGATGGGTATGAGTATAGTCCTGTCCGTTGAAGTACTGGGTTTTCTGATTGCCGATACCGATGTTATATCCTTGTCCTGCCTGCAGCGTATAATCCGTTCCTTTGGGAGCGACATGCGTCCAGTAGGTATTTTTCACTGCTCCTCCGTCGGCATCTGCTGCTCGGCCGACACCATCGTAATATTTGACGAAGAACCGTCCGTTCTCGGACTTGCTTCCTCGATACACCGGCAGTCCGCCGTTCGCCGCCTCATTGGAGAAAGAGATCTCTTTTAGGCGCGCGTCGAAAGGCAGCGAGAGCCAGTAAAAGCGTTCCTCATCGATACGGCGGTCGTGGTACAGTTCTCCATTACGGAGCACGATAGAACCGCCCGTATTGAGGTTGATCTCCGGTGTCTGTGCCTGGTCTCCTTCGGAGAAGAGCACGAGGGTATTAACGGAGATGGTCTTTCCGTTCTGTACATTGAGCCGTGCGCCATCTTCCAGTTTGAGACGATGGACAGAGTCCGTCTGGTTGATAGTGAGTGTCGCGCCCTGTCTGACATAGACGTTACAATCACTGCAGTCCTCGGCGGCATCCATGAAGGACGATATCGTTGCATCCGAGGAGACAATATGGGGTATGCGGACACGCGAAGTGACGCCGTCCCATTCGACGATGGCTTTCGTACAAGGCGGCAGGATAGTATGGCGGAACTTGACGAGATAAGTGCCATCCGATTGCAGTTCAGGCGAACCGTAAGAGCCGTTGATATCGGGTGCTCCCTTGAGGTGGTACGACTCAACGATGACATAATTGAACTCCTCGTCGATCTTCGCCCATTTGATGACGTCTATATCTTCGGTACAAACGGGATACGAGTGGTATTTCGATTGCTGGCGATAGATATGCAGTCGCGAAGCCAGTTTGGAAGAGTCGATAGCTGTAAACAAGGTACCGGCTGTGTTGAGACCGAGGAATTTCTCTCCGTCGTAGTGGGCGATACTCATACAGGAGCGTATCAGATAGTTGGCGCCGTTATAGATGACATCGAAGTTATCGTGCGCCGTGGTCTTGGTAAGGCTTGCCTGTCCGGGTTCACTGAGGTCGAGATAAGCACCGCCTTCATCCTCATAGCGCGCCAGGTTATGCCATTCATAATCACCTCTCACGCCTTCCAGTCGCCATTCAATCTCCGGATCATCGTTGTCGATGATATGCGCTGCATTTGGCGTAACTGTCTTGTACGAGATTGCATTACCGGCGCCGTTGGGCATGTTACCCAGGGCTTTGTTATCGTTCGTGGTGATGATATAGTTCGTACCGGTATGCAGACGTCCGACGGTAGTAATACGCTTGTAATGCTGGGTCTTCTGGTGATAGACGGCATAGAGCGTAGTATGCGTGGAGAGCGGATGGTAGATGGTACCGGCGGGATAGAGTTCGAAGGTCTGCAAGTCCGTCTCTTCACTGATAGGTTCGATAGCCCATCCGGCAAATGTCCACGACTCCTTACTACAGTCGGCGTTCGCATAGGCCATCGGCAATTCGATACCGGCATAGACGGCCGGCTCGGTCTTCGTAGTACCATCATCCTCCGTCGTACCGCCGCAGGCATCGAAATTCACCGTAAACGGTTCGCAGTGCGGCCAAGAACTATATTCCTTGATACGGCGATAGATATAACAATGCGGATAATAACGCGTGTAGCCGCTGGTCAAATACTGAACAGAAAGGTATGCACCCTCCGGGCAATATATCTCATAACTGCTGGTGTTCACCGTACTGCTATTAGATATATAAATCGCCCAATCCGTATCGCTTTTATCTATCAGATACACATTGTTCGCGTTTTCTGTAGTCGATGTACCGCTACTGTTAATCCGCAGATAGCGGTTGTTGTCCAGATTACGGAAAGTGAAATGATTGTCCACCCTGTTGATGGTCCACATACCTGTTGAATCGGAGATATCCAAATAGAATCCCGCGCCGTCACGCGGCGACTGATACTCCAGTCCCTTCAGGTTTCCGCCGGAAGTCTGCGAAGAAAGGACGTAATCGTAATATTTCTCGCTGTCCTTCGATTTGTAGTACGTTACTATATAGGTATCTCCATCGGCTATATCATCCGCTCCGTCGATAATACGAAAACGGTCGGTAATACGGCGATAGATGGCATACAGGTGCATCTCGTCATGATCGGGCACAAAAGCACTACCTCCTGCTACGAAATCCGTGAACTCCATGTGCTCGAACGACTCTTTGTCTTCGTCCGGGAACCATCCCACGAACTCCCATCCTTCCGCCGGACAAGCCGGAGAAGCGAACGGCATGGTGATGGGCGAGATGGCAGAAGTCTGCTTGAGCGTCACATTTTGCTTGCCATCGATATTTCCGCCGCAGGCATGCAGGTAAATCGTGTAGGGAGCACAATGCGGGTAAGGACTATAGACCGTCGCCGGCTTGGTAACTTTTTTATAGATATAGAAGCGATAGTTGATATAGCGCGTATAGTCATCATTATCAGAATGCGTGACATTATCTTCATACCACCATAAATGATACGATGTATTACCGTATCTTTCAAAATTGAATAACGAGGCCCCGTAATTAACGACCCTGTAGTAACGAGAGGTACTCTGATTGTGCGCCAGAGGTTGGTCGGTATCCTTTCCCAAAAATTAGGTTCCGTTGAATTTCCAGATCACACTACCTGCGTTCTCAGCAGCCTCCAGGCTGATACTTTCACCGGAGGCGGCAATATCGACTATTGCCCATGTCGAACCACTGGTGTAATTCGTAGAAACCGCTTGGTCTCCATTATACGTCACGATGATATATTCGTCATCTACACCACCTGTTCTCTGCGTAATTTGCGATTTATCCGTAATCCTCTCATAGAACGTCACGTCTCCCGTTCCGCGGTAAGCGGCAAAGAGCGTAACCCCATTATATAGCGGATCATAAGTGCCGGCAGGTATAAGGTCGGCAGGTGTTTCGGATGTACTCTTGATCGGTGCATCCAGACTCCAACCGTAGAATGACCATCCCGAGCAAGCGAGGTCCGTCAGTTCCGCATTCGGAAGCGTTACTTGTGCGCCCGGCGTTGCTTCTGTCAGATCATATTGCGAAGTAGCCGGCACTACATCCTCTATCGTACCGTCCAGCGCATCGAGATGAACCGTCCACGGGTTGCAATCGGGGAAAGAAGTATAGGCCGACTCCTTCTTATAAAGATAGATCGTATAGTCCGTATAAGAACCGGTGATGAAATAATCTTCTTCCTCTGTGATGAAGTCGTCCACATACTTCAAGATAGAGTCATTGCCAGAGGTATTCTGGATGGTGAAGATACCATTCGCTTGTGTTATCCGGCAAGAGGACGCCTGACCTTCCGTATCACTGAGCATCGTTTGGTCCGAAGCTCCGAGGAACAGCCATTTGCCTCCTACCTCGTTATACCATTTCCACGTGTTTGCTGATGCACCGTTCTTGAGGGTCCAAATCAGTCCTTCATCCGGCGCAGTAATAACGCCGTTCCGGGGATAGAGACGCGTAGCATTGAGTCGGTTCTTCTTCGTTCCGTAATAATAGTACGTTCCGGCATTGCACGTCATGGCATAATACTGCTGTTCGCCGCCGTACACATAATAACAGATCAGCAGATATTCTCCATTCGCCTCCAAATTATCCAGTTGCGTAATACGCACAAAATTATTCACTTTGTCCGGATCCGTATGGTGATATACGGCATAGAGGTTCATATTATTGTCCGCCGTTACAGCTGCCGGCGTCAGAGGCGTCTCTGTTCCCTCTACCGGGCTGCCAATTTTCCACCCGACGAATTCATAATCACGGCACACCGAATCGGCCATATTGATAGCCGGCACGGCTTCGCCGAGCAGCGTAGACAACGTATATGTACCGCCCTCTTCCACCTGAGCGGTATATACTTTGTGACTCCCGTTGAAGAAATTCACATTCACTTTCGCAGCCTGCAGACTAAGCGCCATACAGAGGGCGAAAAAGACCGATAAAAATATTCTCCTTATAGTTTTCATACGCGCGAAATATTGCACATTTTACTATACGTAAATCCCAAAAGGAACATCTCGGTTAGAAGATGTCTCTGTGAGATTCCTGGCTTAAATACGGTATATCCCTTTGTAAATCAGTTATTTAGGGAAGGTAGTTATTCAAAAAAAATATGCAAAGATACAACTTCTTTTCTACATTTGCAATTTTTTTTACGTCAAATTATAAATTGCTAACTCTACTTTGCAAAATTGCCTATTTTTAATATTTTATGTTTAATTATTAAACATTTAAGAAAAATTGACAATAAAAAACGCCCCGCTCTAAATTATGGGAGCGAGGCGTTTATAAGTGCTCTAAACGCGTGGTTTATTTCACTTCTTAGCCACAAGGGCACGATTATTTCACTTCTTCGAAGTCAACGTCTTCGGCGGTGTTGGAGCCGTTGGTTCCGTTAGAGGCATCGCCGTTAGAGGTTGATTGGCCTCCGGCCTGTTGGCCTTGCTGTGCTTGCTGTTGAGCAGCATACATCTCAGCGCTGGCAGCTTGGAAAGCGGACATCAACTCATTGTTGTACTTCTCGCACTCATCGGCGTCGCGTTTCTCGTACGCCTCTTTGAGTTTCTTGAGAGCCTCCTCGATCGGAGCTTTCTTGTCAGCCGGGATCTTGTCGCCGAGTTCAGCGAGTTGTTTCTCGGTTTGGAAGATGGTCGCATCGGCTTTGTTGAGTTTGTCAGCCTGCTCTTTGGCCTTTTTGTCGGCTTCGGCGTTAGCTTCTGCCTCGGCTTTCATTCGCTTGATCTCGTCGTCGCTCAAGCCGCTGGATGCCTCGATACGGATCTTTGCGTCCTTTCCGGTAGCTTTATCCTTGGCGGTGACGTTCAAGATACCGTTCGCGTCGATATCGAAGGTTACTTCGATCTGCGGTTCGCCACGACGGGCAGGCATGATACCGTCGAGGTGGAAGCGACCGAGCAGTTTGTTCTGCGCTGCCATAGGACGCTCGCCTTGATAGATGACGATCTCCACAGAAGGTTGGTTATCGACAGCAGTGGTAAAGGTCTCGGTCTTCTTGGTCGGGATAGTGGTGTTGGCTTCGATCATCTTAGTCATGACACCGCCCATGGTCTCGATACCGAGGGTCAGCGGCGTTACATCGAGGAGCAGAACGTCCTTGACATCGCCTGTAAGCACACCGCCCTGGATAGCTGCTCCGACTGCGACTACTTCGTCCGGGTTAACGCCCTTCGAAGGAGCTTTACCGAAGAACTTCTGTACAGCATCCTGGATAGCCGGGATACGTGTCGAACCACCTACGAGGATGATCTCGTCGATATCGGAGGTCGTGAGGCCTGCGTTCTGCAGCGCGGTCTTACACGGCGCGATAGTACGCTGGATCAGATCGTCGATGAGTTGCTCGAATTTCGCACGTGTCAGGGTCTTAACGAGGTGAGCCGGCACACCATTTACCGGCATGATATACGGCAGGTTGATTTCCGTAGAGGTAGAGGACGAAAGCTCGATTTTTGCTTTCTCGGCAGCCTCTTTCAGACGCTGCATAGCCATTGGGTCTTTGGAGAGGTCGGCGCCGCCGTTCTCAGCCTTAAACTCGGCTACAAGCCAGTCGATGATACGGTGGTCGAAATCATCACCGCCGAGGTGGGTATCACCGTCGGTTGCTTTTACTTCGAAGACACCGTCACCGAGTTCGAGCACGGATACATCGTGGGTACCACCACCGCAGTCGAAGACTACAATCTTCATATCCTTGTTGGACTTGTCAAGACCATAAGCCAGGGCAGCAGCGGTCGGCTCGTTAACAATACGGCGTACGTTAAGACCTGCAATCTCGCCGGCTTCCTTAGTAGCCTGACGCTGCGAGTCGTTGAAGTATGCCGGCACTGTGATGACAGCTTCAGTTACCTCTTGTCCGAGGTAGTCCTCAGCGGTCTTTTTCATCTTCTGAAGGATGATTGCCGAGATCTCCTGCGGAGTATAGAGACGTCCGTCGATGTCCACACGCGGGGTGTTGTTGTCACCCTTGGTTACTTTATAAGGAACACGTGCGATCTCAGACTGCAAGCGGTCATACGTCTCACCCATGAAACGCTTGATAGAATAGATAGTTTTGGTCGGGTTTGTGATAGCTTGACGTTTAGCAGGGTCACCTACTTTACGCTCACCGCCCTCGATAAATCCGACTACAGAAGGCGTAGTACGTTTACCTTCAGCATTAGCGATAACGATGGGTTCGTTACCCTCCATTACGGCTACACACGAGTTCGTGGTACCGAGGTCAATTCCAATAATCTTAGACATAGTATTTTTCCTTTCTTTAATTAATTTTCTAATTTCAGTTTACTAGTCTACTAATTTTCTAGACGACTAGTCACCCTGATAATGACAAAGATTGTGCCACACAAAAAAAGTCTGCCAAACATGACAAATTGGCAGACTTTGAGTGTATTGCTTCGCTGTTCATGTCACGAAGTGACGTGTATGCAGCTGCGCTGCGTTTACGTGAGGTCGTAGCCGTAGTGCTTGAGCCGGCCGGTGTTGGAGCGCCAGTCTTTGTCCACTTTGACGAAGAGTTGGAGGAATACTTTCTTTTGCAAGAAGTCTTCAATGTCCTTGCGGGCTTGACTTCCTACCCGTTTCAAGGCGGTACCGGCCTTTCCGATGATGATGCCTTTCTGGCTGTCCCTTTCGCAATAAATCACCGCCGAGATACGCACGATGTCTTCTTCTTCGAGAAAGGATTCCACCTCTACCTCAACAGAATACGGGATCTCTTTGTCGTAGTTAAGAAGTATCTTCTCGCGTATGATCTCGTTAACAAAGAAGCGCTCGGACTTATCGGTCAGTTGGTCCTTTGGGAAGAACGGCGGTCCGACAGGCAGGGCTTCTTTGATTGCTTCGAAGAGCTGGTCCACTCCAAAGCGTTCCTGCGCAGAGATGGGGAAGATCTCGGCTTCGGGCAATTGGTTATGCCAGAAATTGACGAGGTTATCCAGGGTATCCTGGGTCGTGAGGTCTATCTTATTTATAATAAGGAAGACGCGTGTGCCCGCGGTAGCCATCTTCTTGACCTTTTCGATGAAATCGGGGTTGCGGTCGATGGTGTCTTGTGGTTCAGTGACGTACAAGAGCACGTCGGCATCCACGAGGGCCGAGCGGGAGAACTCGAGCATTTGTCGCTGGAGTTGGTAGTTCGGCGAGAGGACACCGGGTGTATCGGAATAGACCATCTGAAAATCTTCCCCGTTGACGATGCCCATGATACGATGCCGGGTAGTCTGCGCCTTTGACGTAATGATCGAGAGGCGTTCGCCCACCAAGGCATTCATGAGTGTCGATTTGCCGACGTTGGGATTACCAACAATGTTCACAAACCCACTTCGGTGGGCCTGTGAACATTGATTTGATATTTGCGATTGGAGATTAGTCATTTTACATGACAGCGTCATAAAGCTCTTGCTGGCTGGAGTTGAAGAGTTTAGCCGGCGAGATCTTAGTGATCTTGCATCCTACCTTCTGCTGGATAGCCTTGAGGTCAATCTTCTTGGGATCTCCCATGAGGATAATGGTGACCGGTTTGCCTTGGATATTCTGCTTATAGAAGGCCTCGATATCTTCGAAGGTCAGTGCATCAATCTTGTCGGCATTAACTTTCGCAGGATCTTCTTTGTAGCCCAGTCTTTGCCAAGCCTCGAAGGTAGCCGCTTTGCTACGCATGGACGGTTTAGCCGTCTGTGCGTTTTGCTTGAGCATCGCGCGCAGCGCATCCATATTTTCTTTATCTACCGGCATGTTGTTAAGAATATCCGTATAGACGCTGATAGCATCTGCCACCTTGTCGCTCTGAGTACCTACATATCCGATAAAGAAGCAGTCTTTTCCCGGCAGTTCCGGCGTTGCATCGTATCCGTAGGCGGTATATGCCATGGAGCGTTTCACACGTATCTCATTCATTACGACACCGGTAAAACCGCCGGACATATACTGGTTAAAGGCATCAGAAGTCACATCCGAAGCGATATCGTACGGGCGGCCGTTGATGTAGAAATACAAGTCCGCTTGCTGAACGTTTCCGTTCGCCAGGAAGAGGACGGTCGGTTCATTATAAGTCTGTCGGTCTTGTATGAATGGCGAGGTAGAAGGTTTCATGCCTTCTGTGAGCGGCAGTTCAGCAACCAGTTTCTCTTGAGGCAGGGTACCGCAGTAGAAGACGTCGAGGGCGTAGGTACGAGCCTGCGCGATGAGCGACTGGATATTCGGAACACCCAGACTCCATATATCTTTAAACGGCACTTCATCAAGATACGGCGATTTCTTGCCGTAGAGGGCATATTGAAGCAAAGCCGACTTCTGAGCAGCTGTACGTTTTGGGCGGCTCAGACGGGAGAAGAACTCCGAACCCTTGACTGCATCCAGCTGTTTCTGCTCGAGGTACGGCATGAGGAGCTGGCGACTGACGAGGTTCATGATCTTGCTCATATTCTCATCGTCACCGGAGATAGACACGGTGAAATACGAGTCGTCGCAACTATAGGACACCTCTGCGCCCAGTTCCGCCATCTGCTGCTTGAAATCTTTACCTTCAATCTTCGGCAGGGTCTGAATACCGGCGTTATTCATCAGCGCTGTTGCGTAAGGCAACATCGGCAGTTCATGACGGCCTGCGCCGTAGCGGAGCGTGAGGGAGAAGATATCGTTCTTCGTATTCGGCGTATAGTGCAGTGTTACGTTCTCGCCCAGCGTAGAGAGGGTCACATCATTGAAGTTATTGAACGTACGTTGGAGTTCGCCGTGAGGCAGTTGTCTGAACTCAGCTGCATAAGCCGTTTTAGCATCCTTAACCGGATCCAGCGGTTTGATATTCGGTTTCGGCAGCGTTTTTGCCTTCGGTTGGGTGGCCGGTTCGTCAAACGAGAGGGTCATGTAATCCGCATCGAAGTATTTCTTTGCCACACGTGAGATCTCTGCTTTCGTGAGCGCTTGGATACGTGCGTTAGTCGTGAAGATATCATCGATCGGCTTTCCGTACACGAAGGCATCCATGAGCCAGTTCATCTTCTGCGCAGGTGATTCTTCCGCAACTTTGTACATCTGCTCGTACATATGCTTCACGTTCGCAATCAGTTCATCAGGGATATCACCTGTTTTCAGGCGGTTGATTTCTTTCATGACGATGCGCTCGGTAGCCTTATCGGTCTCAAACATCTGCTGATTGGCATCATAGTACGGTACGGCCTGCACGATGATACGTCCGTCATTACGGCGTGAATCGAGGAACACTCCTGCGAACTGAACATCTCCGTCGATATTCACTTTGTCCAATAGGCCGGTTTGACCGTTATACAGCACGCGGCATACAAACTCCAGCACGTCTTGGTCAGGGTCGCCTTCCTTGACACCCTGATATGCCCAAACAACCTGCGGGTTATAGCCTAACTTATAATGCTTGGTACCGGTGAGTTGAACGGCAGGATAAGTAGCACGTTGCGGCAAAGCCTTCGGCTGCAGGCGCGAGAAAGTCTGGGCAATCATAGGCTTGGCTTCTTCGGTCTTGAAGTTTCCTACCAGGATAAGGGCCATGTTGTTCGGCACGTACCATGTGTTGTAGAACTCAATCAGTTTCGACAGACGCGGGTTCTTGAGGTGCTCGGGAAGACCGATGACCTCGCGCTCATACGGTGAACCTTTGTAGATATCCGCCATCATCTGATTCTGCACCTGCGACGAGGGTTCGTTGGCATACATATTGTACTCCTCGAACACATTCTCAAGCTCGGCTTGGAACGTACGGAAGACAGGGTTGATAAGACGGTCGGAATAGATGGTCAGCCAGCGAAACATCTCATTCTGCGAGAACGAACCTACGTATGCCGTGAGATCATAAGAGGTGAAGGCGTTCACGCCCTCGGTTCCGATGAGGTCGAGCATGTGAAAGAAATCTTCGGTGGAAGATACTTTGGCCTCACGCATGGAGCACTCGTTGATTTGTGTTGCGAGTTGCTCGCGCAGTTTCGGGTCCGTTGTCTCGCTATACTGGTCGTAGAGTGCGATGATTGAGTCGTAGATCGGTTTCTCTTTCTCCCAGTCGAGCGCACCGATACGCTGCGTACCTTTGAAGAGCATGTGCTCGAGGTAGTGAGCAAGACCCGTGTACTCCGACGGTTCATCTACCGAACCCGCGCGAACTACTACGTAGCCTGTTACATCCGGCGCGTCATGGTCTTCCCACAACATGACGGTCAATCCATTGTCTAACTTGTACTCTGTCAGACCCTCACGGGATTGAGCAGAGAGAAATGCGGTGCCACAGATGAGCAGCAGAGCGCCAAGTAAAAATTTTCTCATTGTTGTTAATATTTGTTGATAATTATCGTAATTACGTAATTACGGGATTACGGAATTGTTTTTTTACCATTCGAGGAGGACCTTGCCGCATTGTCCGGAGACCATGACATCGAAGCCTTTCTGGAAGTCTTCGAACTTAAAGCGATGGGTGATGACGGGACTGAGGTCGAGTCCTCCGAGCAGCATCTGCTCCATTTGATACCATGTCTCCCACATGCGGCGACCGGTGATACCTTTGATGGTCAGGGCATTGAAGATGACGTCTGACCAGTTGACCTTGGTGTCGGACGGCAGGATGCCGAGTTGGGCGATGTTCGCTCCTTTATACATATGCGCAATCATATCGTTGAAAGCAGCCGGTGCGCCGCTCATCTCCAGTCCCACATCGAATCCCTTGATGCCCAATTGCTTCATCGCGTCTGCAATCGTCTCGCCTTTGGAGCCGTCCACGGTCATGGTGGCACCCATCTTCTTCGCGATCTCAAGTCGCAACGGATTGATGTCCGTCACCACGATGTTCTTCGCGCCCGCAAAACGACATATACCCGCCGCCATGGTGCCGATGAGTCCTGCGCCCGTGATAAGCACATCTTCGCCGAGAAGCGGGAATGCAAGGGCTGTATGAGTAGCATTGCCGAAAGGATCCATGATAGCCGCGAAGTCATCGGGTATCTCCGGACGCAGCTTGACGACGTTGGACTCCGGGATAGTCACATATTCTGCGAAACAACCGTCTTTTCCCATGATACCGACCGAGATGGTGTTCTCGCATACATGTCCCATGCCACGGCGGCAGTTGCGGCAGTGTCCGCAGACAATATGTCCTTCTGCGGTGACGCGTTCACCGATGGTGAAGTTGCGAACACCGGGACCTACATCTTCGACAACGCCCACAAACTCATGCCCCATCGTGTAGGGCGGCTTGCTGATGACACGGATCAATACATCGTTGACACCCACTTCCGGCATCGGGACGTCTTCCATCCAGATACCCGGTTCTGCGAATTTCTTTACTAAAGCTTTCATTTCAACACTTCTAATTTCTTGCCTACTTTGATGAAGGCCTCAATACCTTTATCGAGTTGTTCGCGTGTATGAGCGGCAGAAACCTGCACGCGAATACGCGCCTGACCTTTCGGCACCACGGGATAATAGAAGCCCGTGACGTAGATACCTTCTTCCTGCAGCGCGGCGGCAAAGACTTGACTGAGTTTGGCGTCATACAGCATCACGGCACAGATAGCCGACTCGGTGGGTTTGATATCGAACCCTGCCGCTTTCATGCGTTCGATGAAGTACGCTGTGTTCTCGTGCAGACGGTCCTGCAGTTCGTTGCTGCGCGTGAGGATCTCGAAGGTCTTGATGCCTGCCGCAGCAATCATCGGCGGGATGGAGTTCGAGAAGAGATACGGGCGGCTGCGTTGACGAAGGAGGTCGATGATCTCTTTCTTACCCGTCGTGAAACCGCCGACAGATCCGCCGAAGGCTTTGCCGAGTGTGCCGGTGATGATCTCTATCTTTCCGCGGAGGTTATAGCGTTCCGTCACACCATGTCCCGTCTTGCCGACCACGCCGGCAGAATGGCTCTCATCCACCATGACGAGCGCATTGTATTTCTGCGCCAGTTCGTAGATCTTGTCCAGCGGACATACATTGCCGTCCATCGAGAACACGCCGTCGGTAGCGATGATGCGGAAACGCTGTGCCTGCGCCTCTTTCAGTTTTGCCTCGAGATCCGCCATGTCGCCGTTCGCATAACGATAGCGCACCGCCTTGCACAGACGCACGCCGTCGATGATCGAAGCATGGTTGAGCGCATCGGAGATGATAGCATCTTCTTCCGTCAACAGCGGCTCAAAGAGTCCTCCGTTCGCATCAAAACAAGCCGCATACAGGATGGTATCTTCGGTGCCGAAGAAATCCGATATGACGCGCTCGAGTTCTTTATGGGTGTCCTGCGTGCCGCAGATGAAGCGCACCGACGCCATGCCGTAGCCACGTGCATCCATGCGGTCTTTCGCGGCCTGGATCAACTCTTTGTTGTCCGCCAGCCCCAGGTAGTTGTTCGCGCAGAAATTGATCACGTCCTTATTGCCCTCGACCTTGATGCCCGAGGATTGCGGAGTGATAATCACGCGCTCGTTCTTATAGAGTCCTGCATCCTTGATCTCTTGCAGAGTGGATTGCAGATGTTTTTGAAAATCCTGATACATAATTATCAATAATCAATCATCAATTATCAATTATATGATTCCCTGTTCTAACATCGCTTGTGCGACCTTCATGAAGCCGGCGATGTTCGCACCTTTGACGTAGTCGATATGTCCGTCAGCCTGATGACCGAACTTCACGCATTGCTCGTGGATGGATTCCATGATATGATGGAGACGGCTGTCCACTTCTTCGGCTTTCCAGCTGAGGTGCTCCGCATTCTGGGTCATCTCAAGGCCCGATGTAGCCACACCTCCGGCGTTCACCGCTTTACCCGGTGCAAAAAGTATGCCATTGGACTGGAAGAAATGAATAGCACCCGGCTGACAACCCATGTTCGAAACCTCGCAGCAGCACCAGCAGCCATTAGCTTTCAGCTCTTTCGCATCCTCTTCGCTCAGTTCATTCTGGAACGCGCACGGCAGGGCGATGTCGCACGGAACAGACCATGCTTTCTTGCCTTCCGTGAAGACGCATTCTTTCGTGAACTTGTCCGCCATGTCCTGCACTTTGTTGCGGTTCGATGCACGCATGACGAGCATGTAATCGATCATCTCTTTGGTGATACCGTCTTTGATAGCCACTACGCCATCCGGCCCGGAGATAGCTACCACTTTGGCGCCCAACTCGACCGCTTTTGTCGCCGCCCCCCACGCTACGTTGCCGAAACCGGAGATAGCGACCGTCTTGCCTTGGATATCTTTGCCTGCCTCATGCAGCAGATGTTGCGTGAAATAGAGTGCACCGAAACCCGTTGCCTCCGGGCGCAGGATCGAACCGCCCCAGGTCATACCTTTGCCGGTCAGCACGCCGGTATGATATTCACGCGCCAGTTTCTGGTACATGCCGTTGAGGAATCCTATCTCACGTCCGCCGACGCCTACGTCACCTGCCGGTATATCCTGATCAGGACCGATGCAGCGCCATAGCTCGAGCATGAACGCCTGGCAGAAACGCATGATCTCTGCGTCAGACTTACCTACCGGGTCGAAGTCCGAACCACCCTTGGCGCCGCCCATCGGCAGCGTCGTCAGCGCATTCTTGAAGGTCTGTTCGAAGCCCAAGAACTTCAGCATCGACGGCGTCACCGCGCGGTGGAAACGCAAACCGCCCTTGTACGGACCGATGGCGCTGTTGAACTGAACGCGATAACCGAGGTTCGTCTGAACCTTGCCCTCATCATCGATCCACGTCACGCGGAACGTGAAGATACGATCCGGCTCGACCATGCGCTCCACGATCTTCGCCTCCTCGTACTCGGGGTGCTGATTGTACACCTCTTCAATCGATTCGAGAACCTCTTGTACGGCCTGCAGATACTCTGCCTCGCCCGGATGTTTCGCAGCCAAACGCTGCATGATGTCTTGTACTTTCATTGTCTGTTGTGTTTTAAATGGTACGTGTTTTTGTTAAATGGCGTACAAAATTACTACAAAATTTGCACATACGCAAGAGTGTGGGTCACTTTTCATAAAAAAACTATGTTTTTTATTATTTTCCGGTGCTTACGCCGCCACCTCCACCGAGTCGGTTCAACTCGTCGAGATTACCCACTTTGCGGTTCTTATGCTGCTGGTACTGACCGAACATCCAGGTCAGCGAGAAAGTCACGCGTTGTTGGCGGACGGTATTCTTTGCCCAACTGATATTGCCGGCCTGTTGCCCCAGGTCTTCGCTGCTGAAAACGCACGAACGAAGCAGGTCCTGCACGTTGAGGTTGAAGATCAGACCTTTCTTCATGTACATCTTACGGACGCCGAAATTCATGTAATAGAACTGTTCCTGCCGCTCATAACCCGTCGTCATCGGCGATGACCAGTTGCCGTCGAGTGTCAGAGTCCAGTCCTTCGGCAGATAAGCCGAGAGTGTACCGCTCACATAACCGTAATGATTGCGGTTCTCATACACCGGCGAACCGTCCGCTTTCTTCTCGTACGACTTGTTGATGAAATGCAGCCATCCCGCATTGACCGTGAGCGCCAGCCATGCGCCTTGCATCATCCGTGTGCCGTCAGGCAATGTCATATATTTGGGCACCAACGGCAGTTCGGTCAACGACAAGTTACCACCGTGCGTCGTGCAAGTACCGAAATTGGTCCATTTATACTCGCCCATTCCGCTCGGCAGGATGAACATACGCTGGGAGAACATGTTCTGCGTGTGGGCGAAATTGAACGTCACGTTCAGGTACTGCGTCCAGGAGAAATGCAACTCCACGTCGTTGTTGAACTCCGGCATCAGCTCCGTGTTACCCACCTGGTACGAGTACGCATCGATATAGATCACGAACGGATTGAGCATGTAGTAGTTCGGACGTTTGATGCGGCGGGTATAAGAAGCCGAAACCGATATCGGCTGTTGCAGTTTGCCGAGGGGTTTGGACGTATAACCGACGTAGGCTGTGGGGAAGGGGTTGAAGTACGAACGGTTCGTCACCGAGTCCGCACTCGCCCAGTCGCCGTGACTGTATGTGTACTCGCCGCGAAGACCTAACTTCACCGACCAGTGTTCGCCGAACTGCTTGCCCGCAGTGATATAAGCCGCAGCCACGTGCTCGCGGTAGAGAAAATCACTCTCCGCCGTCGGACGGATGTCGCCGTTCAGCACCGAGTCCGTCGTCATGCGGTTGTTCGTGGACGAGAGCGCATACTTCACACCCGCTTCAATCATGCCTGTCTGCCAGAACTTCGTCTGAAAATCCAGTTTGCCGCTGTAGATATCCACCACCTGACGGCTGTTGATGTCGAGGCCCAAGGTCTTCACGCCGATATAATTAGTCTGCTGCTGGTTGCGCATGGAGGTGTTGTACCGGTTATAATCGATGTTCACCGTCAACTCGCGTTCCAGTGCCGAATTGAAGGTATGCGTGTAGTTGAGGTTCGCCGTGTGTTGCGGCGCACTCATGCGCGTACTCGTCGAAGACACACTGCGCGCCGTGTCGCCACCCGTCACCGTGTACGCATCGTTGCGACCGTCCACCGTGGACTGATCTATACGCATGTAAGGCACATTGAGGATAAATCCGAACGTGTTCACCGAGTCGATGTACCAGTCGTTCCCCACCTTCATCATGTAGTATTGGAAGTTGGTGTTATAGCCCGAGCGGGAGTAGTTCTCCAGCGACGGCGTCTTACGGTACGTCTCGATGTCGATGTCGTTCTGCGCAAAGACCTGGGTCAACTGACCGAACGTATAGGTCTTCTCGCCGCGGTAATTGAGGTTGAGCGACACCATCTCCGTGCTCAGCCAACGCTTCACATCGCCGAAATACATACCGCCGTACGATGCGGAAAGCATGCCGTTCAGGCCTTTCATCATGTTGCGCTTCGTCTTGATATTGATGATACCACCCTGCCCCGACGCATCGTATTTGGCGGAAGGATTGGAGATGATCTCTATCTTCTCTATCGTGTTGCCGTCCGTTCCGTCGAGCATCGCTTTGAGCTGCTGCCCGGAGAGGTACGAGGGTTTGCCGTCAATCCATATCTCCACGCCCTTACCGTTGACGGTGATGTTGCCGTCCTTGTCAATACGCACACCCGGCGAACGGCGTAGGATATCATTTCCGTTCGAGCCTGCCGCGAGAGGCGAAGCACTCACGTTCACCACTAACTTGTCCATTTGACGTTCAATAAGCGGTTTCTTCGCTTTCACCTCCAACTCCGCCAATCGCTCCGTCTCTTCGCGCATCACGAAGTCCGGTCCGCCGAAAGACGTCTGATAGCCTACATAAGAGGCTTGGATAATATAATCCTCCCCTCCCTTCACGGGTGAAGGGCTTTGCCCGATCGGACTGCCGGTGGCCGTCCGTAGAACAATGTCGGGGGGTAGGCTTATCTCATATTTCCCCTCGTCATCAGTGATGGCACCCGTGAGCAGCGTCGAGTCCGGCGCCAGTACGGAGATGGTCACAAACGGCATCGCTTCGCCTTTCGTATCCATGACGGAACCTTTGATCACCTCTGCACTGACTCCGGCAGCACAGAGCAACATCATGCCTAAAAGAATCTTTTTCATCGTCTTGTTTGTTTTCTTGTATGATACGCCGTTTACCCAAAGGTTACACTTCTTCATCCACTTGGCGGATGATATCGTCGCACAAACTAAAAACGCAAAAAGCCTGTCACTTTTTGCGCAAATAGATAAAGAATGTCGTTCCTTTGTCGGACGTAGCGAAAGTGATACGGCCGCCGGAACCTTCTACGATATGTTTCGAAATCGCGAGTCCAAGCCCATTCCCGTTGCTCTTCGTTGTGAAGTTCGGACGGAAGATTTTCTCCTGTATCTCCGCCGGAATACCCGGTCCGTTGTCGGATATCGTGATCTCCATCTCTTTCTCGGAATACAGCGGATTGAGCGTCACGATGATATCGCCGTCTTTCTGTCCGTCCAGCGCTTGCAGCGCATTACGGATGATGTTCACGAATACCTGGCTGATCTGTTCTTTGTCCGCCAAACCGACCACGCCGGAATCGGCACCTACGTACCGCACAGGTATCTGCGCATCGTTCTCGCGCTGCAGGGTGATGACGTACGATAACTTTTCGGCTACATCCACTTCGGTTGTCACCACCTCCGGTTGCTTGGCGAAAGCCGAGAAAGACTGGGCGATATGCGCGAGGTTGTCGATCTCGGATATCAACATCTGCGTCGTCTTCTCGAAATAAGCATCGAACTGGTCCGTACCGCGTTTCAGCTGCAGTTTCTGCACACTCAGTTTCATCGGCGTCAAAGGGTTGTTTATCTCATGCGCAATCTGACGCGCCATCGTCCGCCATGCGCTCTCACGCTCGGCTTTCGCCAGCTGCTCCGCACTCGCCTCTACGCGATCGACCAACAGGTTATAACGCTCTACCAACGCACCCAACTCATCGTGGTACGGGTAGTCGATATGGTTCTCTTTGCCGCCGATGGTGAACCCTTTCATCTTCTCCGCCAACAGCGAGATAGGTGCCGACATCGACTTCGCTGCCGCGTACGCGAAGAACAACGCCAACAGCAATACGATGATATAAGGAGGTAGCAGATGGGACAATAACTTATCCACCTCCGCATTACGCGTCTGCTCGCTCATAAAGGACGGCACCGCGATATAACCTATCGTCACGAACGAACCGTTGTGGAACGGCACGTACGACACCAGGTACGGATGGTTCGCCAACTGCTCGTAGCACACCACCGAGTGATCCTCCGTGAATAACGCCTCCGGAGCCATGCGGCGGGACAGCAGACCGCTGTTGAACAACGCCGGACTGGATGAGGCAATCAACTCGCCGTTCAGCCCATAGACGTGGATATCCTGGTTCATGTCGTAACCTAAGTCATGCAGGTCGATAGACAAACCCGGCGCCTGGCTGCTCGTCAACGCCTGATCCCAATAATAGAGGTTGCGCAAGTACGACTGCACGTACTCCGATCGCATCTGCAGATCATGGCGCTGATGGGTCTCCTGCGTCGAATGAACATAATGAATCGACATGAAGAAGATATAGATGAACACCGCCATCACTGGAATCAACACGATATAGATAATACGCGTGGACAGGCGCATGTTACGTATCCCGCGATGATAGATCAATACAACGATGCCGATGAGAATAATCAGGCCGAACAACACATGACACAGGATGAAGTACGGACGAGACGAAGCGTAGGGCTTGTCCGCGTTCTCCAGTAACTGACGGAAAGAGAACGTCTGCGAGGCTACTGTATAGACATCCGTGTAGTCCTCCAACTCCGTGTATTCTATCGGCAGCACCGTCAGCACATTGTACATGCCGGCGCGGCTCCAACGCACCTTCGTCTTCGCATTACGAAACTCCTTGTCGCGCCACGTGTCGTATGAATGAAGAAACACATCGCCCGAAGACAAACGGTTCGATGACCAGTAAACCATCTGATGCGCGTCAAACACGTAGAACAGCACCTCGTCCGTTCCTTCCGCGATGGCACGGATCGTGTCTATCGGTGCTCCCCGCTCCAACGCCGAGCATAACTCCTGACATCTTATCTCTGCCTGCTGATATCTGACATCTGACTTCTGATTTCTGATCTCTGACTTCTGACAACTCACCACTGACAGTACTACTGCCAGAATCACCAAGCCAAGCGTATGTTTTCTGATTAAAAGATTGCTGTTTGCACGACAATGCAACCGGACTTTCGAAGGGTCCCTTCAGGGGAGAAGGTCGAAGGTACTGCTTTTTTTTTGACTTGTGCAATACCTACATATAGGGATTTTGAAAAATATGTCGTTTTCGCGTATGTAAGGAGGGGGTTAGGGGGTTAGGGGGACAAAGAGAGCGGTCACTTCATTGGTGCCGCTCTCCTTGAAAAAATGAAATAGTTGGAATTATTTTCGGTATTCCCATGGATAGGGAATTACCATTGGTCATCGGTATCGATGCCGGTATTGACTTTTCCGGCACCGCTGCCGCCGGCGCAACTGCCGGCGAGGATGATGGACTCCAATGCGATTTGCGTTACCTCTACTTCAGGTTGATTATAAAGCTTTTTCTTAGCCACAAGGGCACGATTATCTTCGATTTTCATAACTGTGTCTCCTTAAACTTTAAACATTAAACATTCCACATTACTTTACAATCTGACCTTGCGCGTTGTAACGCACGCCATTCTTAATAATAATGAGTTGTCCGTTCTCGAGACGCTTCTCGCTCTTCACCGCTGCGCCGGTATTATCGATGCCGGTAGCGGTATTGAATACGAAGCGCAGTTTCTTCGGTGCGTAAGCAGCACCACCGCTGATGGTCGCATACGCCTTATGTGCGGCGAGTGTACCGCTGAACTGATAGAAACCTACGCCCGTTACCTCATTGTCGGTGGAGTGACCGCTGAGCACGTAGCAGTTAGCCGGAGCAGCCTTCTCTGAATCCGTTCCGTGAAGGATATTCGGCGCGGTAATCGAAACGGCCGCATCGTCCGTCGGAGTGAGCACTACCGATGCGGAATTCGAACGGAGGATGAGGGCGGTATTGGCCGGAATGACATCACCACCGTCTACCACCTTGGTCAGGTTCATATTCTCACCGCTGATCGTAGCTACGTAAGCATCTGTACCGACAGGCAGTCTGTATTTCTGCGTTTCGTTGAAATGGGTGCTGTAATAAACACCTGCGTTATCCGGATCGGCCTTCGCTGTAACAGGATAGGTCGGCGCTACGCTAAGCGTTGAGAACGCAGCTAACGGCGCATCTTTCTTCGCTGCCGGAGCGCGCTTCGGTGCAGGATTTGAACTGCCGGCTACAGCCACAAAGATCACAACAGGTGTCTGGTCAGTTACATCATAGTTAACCACATACGGTTGCGGCGTAGAACTGGTAATAATGTCATTTGCTTGGGTATCACCGCCCTTTATTATACGCACTTCATAACCCGATTGTACGGAGCAATTCACCTCAAAACTACCCTTACCGGCTGCGAGCTCGAAACTGATCGTTTGAGGCAGATTATCTTTCCAACCCTGAGAGTTATAATTATTCGTATGCAATACATCCAAGACCTCCTGAGTTGTCAACGTACCTTCTAACTTTGCTTCATGGGACGTAGGGTCATAGTTCGATGTATTGAAGAGAACGTTCGGGTCTTCCAGAGGACTGGAGCTGAAGTCAACATCAGATACCAAAGCCGGCTGCGAAGGCTTGATATGAACAGGAATCTCAATGGTTCGGAAGTTTCCATTAACAAATCCCTCCGGATAGTGATAGCGTGAATATTGTACGGTAAAGACATCATCACCTGCCATAAGTGCGCGAAGTTTCAACTCACCATTGAGGCTTGCTACATGATAGTCGCGTGAACCCCAAATGGCGGTAGACGGAGCATAAACATACTCTGGGTAAGCTTTTTCATACAATTTCATCGATTCCCATTCAACCTCGTCACCGGTTTGAAGGTTAAATTCGAAATCAGCAGGCACTAATTGACCGGCATTGGGGCCGCTGACCCACTTCAGTACACATTCTTTAGTCGGAGCTTGGCCATCAATCACATGGATGGTAAACGTAATGCTTGCAGGTTGGAAACGCGTATTTCCGATGGTAGAAGCCGTAACGATTACATCGCCACGATCCAGCACGTTGAAGCTAAATTCATCTCCTTCGGTCTGGGTAAGTTCAATGACATCATTGTTAGGTTCCTGGTTCAAAATCCCATCCAAAACTATCATGTATGATAGTTGCTTCTGTCAGATTATCATAGAATTTAAGTTCCGGAACTTCTCTTGTATCCGGCTCAACCGGCTCATCAGTAGCAAACGTAAACACGATGGAGGTAATTTGGGTAACATACGAATTAGCCAACTCAACTGAATTGGTAGCTTCTCCCGTCCAGGTTAAGGTCGCTTCCTCAGAATCCCATACCCAACCATCGGAACCACCATATCCCTCACCATTATTGGTGTTGATGACAATGCTTGTGAACTCTTCAGACGCGGAAGAGAAAGTAAGCGTTCCTCCATTGGATACAGAAATGTTTACATTGTCGCTCGTGGTCTTGAAATGTGCATAGTTTCCACCCTCTACGGCCCAAACGGAGGCTGTAACACCCCTCATTTCTACCGATGTAGAACCATCAGAATTGCCACTGCTCTGATAGAGGTCTACAGCCTGTAACATTAACGCATTCCATGTAACTGAATTAGGATCTACAGTTGCGGATTCCGTAACCACGGTAAACTCGATGAGTCTAATCGGTCCGGAAGAGAACGAAGTCGAAGATCCATCACCTGCCAATACTACAGATGTTGCACCGTTTTCATCTGACCATGTGAGTTTGCTTGAACCATCCCATACCCATCCGGATTCTGCAGCTAAATTTGAAGGATAAATATCATCACAAGTGATGACAATTCTTGTCAATTTTCCCTCTGCCGGAGCGAAAGTGAGCGATCCGCCATCACTCATAGAGAAATCAGGCCAGTCTTCTCCATTATATTGACCATTAGCGGTGTTAAAATGACAATATTGACCGGCTGTATAGACTGCACTATTAGTGACAATAATATCTTTAATATATTGAGATTGACCCGTAGAATTGTAACCCATTTCTACATTAATTGTTGCGAGGTCAGTCGTCTCCCATGTGATAGTAGTCGCTGCAGGTGTCGGATCACCCGGAGCGGCTTCTTCGGCAGCAAAGATAAACTCAATAGAAGAGATACTTCCAAAATAGAATGATTCACCACTGCATGCCAATACTACGGACGATGCGCCTTCCGCAGTTGGACTTGTCCATATAAGTTGGCCGCTATAATCACCTCCGTCCCATGTCCATCCGGATTCTGCTACCAGAAGATTCGAATTCTCATGATATCCGCAGTCAATGACAATGCTCTTTAATTTACCGGAAGTAGGAGCAAAAGTAATTGTTCCGATATTATTAATGGAAATGGAAGTGTTAGAAGTATGATAGACATCATCTACATAAGTACTGAACTGGCTGTAATCTCCGGATAACGGAGCTGTGGCCGAAACAGTGATGCCATCAATCGTCTGAGATTCCGGCTCGCTGCCACTACTTGCAAAAACATTAACACTTGCTACCTGAGCCTGATTCCACTCAACCGTTATAGGAGCAGCTTCAATGATACTTGCATGGTCGGACCAACCGCTTGTTCCCTTGTACGTTGTTACACTTGCAGAAGGCACATAGATATGCGCTAACGAAGACGCATTCTCAAACACATAATAACCCAACGTAGGCGGGGTTGTTGCATTGATGTTGATTTTAGTCAGACCGGAGTATTGGAACGCGTAATCTCCAATACTTTCAATAGTAGAGGGCAATGTAGCCTTTTTTAAATTAGAACAAGCCCAGAATGCATTGTTGGCGATGTTGACGACACCTTCCTCTATAACAAGAGAAGGCATACCTCCGTTTTGGAATGCACTTTCACCGATAGTTGTAACCGTGTAGTCTGCTACACCGTCATTAACCGTTGCCGAGATTACCAAATCACTATAAACATCATAACTCTGCCATGATTCTGCTGCATAGGGATTTTTAATCAAAGTAGCGGTGTGGTTCTCATCATCCAATTCGTAGTAGAAACTACCAATTTGTTGCTGAGTGACTGTTGCCCATGAACTGACACACAGCGCCATGAGGGCAATGAGTAAAGTAAATGTTTTTTTCATAAATTTGATTGTTTAGTTAATAGTATTGTTTGTTATACATATAGAAAAAGGCAGCGCATAGTGTATAAAACTATGCACCGCCTAAGCGTTGCTAAATAAAACATTTTTCCCAACTACCGCCTGTTTTCCGGCCTCTGGGGGGGGGTAAAATTGAACATTTTATTAGACGTCATAGCGAACTAATGTCAATACCGCTGCAAAGGTACAGAAAATTTTTGATATATACAAGAAAAAGTTCAACTTTTTCAGAAAAAAGATTAACGGATAGGGGTACTAAAATGTTCTACATGTCGAGTTGCCTCCGTGTTGCCTCTGTGTTTACCCCGTGTTGCCTCTAAGTTGCCTCTATGTTGCGCCGGCATAGCAGTACATACCTATGTGGGATAAAATTCCGCGCTAATTGACGAAGGGACAAAATAATTGAAAAGTAAAAGTGCACAGCATAAAACCTGCATATAATAAGGACAAAACCTGCTTTAAATAAGGACGAAACCAGTATAATTAGTGAGAAAGGGCGGCTATTCAGCCGCCCTTTCTTTTGTGGGATTAACTCTAATCAGATCTTGCCGCGAACAAGGAAATAATAGATCGCAAAGCCTATCCAACTGAAGGCCAATACCAAAATCGAGGCAATGATCTTGCCCAGAAGACCGCACTTCGCCGTCTTGAAGATATCCAGCACGCACCATACTGCGCACACGATACCTAATACATACAGAATCGTTCCTAACATAATGACGTTTATTTTGAGGTTAAACTTATTTCCGACTGCAAAAGTACTACAAATTTTCCAAATTCGCAAGATTTTAATCAAAAACGTGGAAGTGACGGGCAAAAATAAACAAAATTGTACCGCTTAGTGCATTTTTTTGCATAAAAATTTGCACAATTCAAAAAAAAGCAGTACTTTTGCACCCGCTTTTGAAAAGCGAACTATCCGCAGTGTCCCTCGGGACGTAAACCAGCGGAGCGTTTGCGGACCGAAAAGCGCAGCATGACACGTAGCGTTATACAAGCGTGGAACGCGCAGTCACGCGAGTGTCAATGCAAGCTGCTCAATGGTGTAATGGTAGCACTACAGATTCTGGTTCTGTCTGTCTGGGTTCGAGTCCTGGTTGAGCAACATAGAAGAGACCTTGTGGGTCTCTTTCTTGTTCTCATACCGACTCGCACCCAGGTTCTTGCTCGCTAAACTCGCTGCGATTATTGCTAAGCCGCAATTTTCTCCGCCGCTTCGCTCTGTCGATTATTGCTATGCAATTCTCGAGTCCTGGTTGAGCAACAAAAAGAAGAGACTTTCGGGTCTCTTCTTTGCTTCAACGGGACTCTCACCCAGGTTCTCCGCCGCTTCGCTCTGTCGATTAATCAGCAAGCTGATTTTTCTTGCTCACTACGTTCGAACGATTATTGCTAAGCCGCAATTCTCAAGACATTCATTGCGTCGGTCAGAATCTTGTCATGGTCGAAGGCAAGTTTAGGTAGTGCGTTCAGCGGCCACCATTGAGCAGCAGCGGCATCGTCTGCGGCGGTGGCATCCGGCATAGTCGTCATAGCGGTATAAGCGGCCGTGATGACGCGTCCGCGCGGATCACGCTCCACGTCGGAATAGATACCCACCAACTGCATGCCCGTCAGCACGATGCCTGTCTCTTCCTCCAACTCACGCTCGGCACAACGAGCCACCGTCTCATCCATATTGAGAAACCCGCCGGGGAAGGCCCAGCAACCTTTACAAGGCTCGTTACCTCGCTGAATAAGCAATACGTATATCTCTCCGTCGCGCTCGGCAAAAAGCACGGCATCCGCCGTCACTGACGCCCGCGGATATTCATAGGCATACAGCCCGTCTTTTGTCAATTGATAGTCTGTCGTCATAGCTTATAGTCTTTGTGCGTGGGTACATACATCCGTCTGTACCGTGCGTGGTCCCCACTCGGAATAAACCAACGCAGCCGTCTCGGCATCATTGCGTGAGATAGTATGCAGGTAATGGTACACCTTTTCTCCGGTCTCATTAGGCAACAAAGCCAAACGGCAGAGAAGCGTGTCTCCCAGGAATGTCTCTTTGAGCCAATGAATGGTCAGTGTACGAATCGCGTACGTGTCCATGAATGCCTCGTCCGCGGACTGCATGGCAATACTGAGGTACGTACGGTTGTTGACATGTCCGTTGAAGTCAAGATTGATCGGATTGACACGGTGCTCTATCTCCTGCAACGGAGTGCCTTCCATCGGAAAACGGCGTTTCTTATGGGTCTCGGATGTCATTTCCGGCAGTACAGGTATCTGCGGTTGAAAAGGAGTCATCGGTGCCAGACGATGCGTCTCCGTGTCAAGCAATGTCCAGCAGCCATAACCATGCGCCACCTCTACCCCGTCCGTCCGACGCACGCGGAACTCAGCATAGAGACGAAGTGCGCTCAACTCACTGTTCCATACCGTCACCTCGATATCATCCGACCAAAGGGCTGTCTGCTCTTCAAACCACGCGTTAAACTCCGTTATGACCCATATACGGTTCATCTTCACTACATCAAATGCCGCCAGGTGCAGGCATGCCATGAAACGCGCCCAACAGTCCTGATAATAAAGCAACACGGCATTAGGCGTCATGCGATAACGCGTGTCCATGTCACCCGCCGTGAGCGAATAAGAATGGGTGTATTGGCTGATTGCTTCCATTATATCAACATTCTTGTTTGTTTACGATATTCAGCGTACCCGGGTTTATTGGCGAGTTGGCGTTTCTCCATCAGCGGAATACTGATGCCGACAAAGAGCGCGGTCATCGCTATCGGACCGCCGATAAACATATCTATGCCGTTCAGCGCGGCGTACATGATCCATATACCCCACCAGAACTGAATCTCACCGAAATAGTTCGGATGACGACCATGCTTCCATAGACCTACATTACAGTACTTGCCCGGATTGGCGGCACGGAAATCGTGAATCTGCTTGTCCGCTATCAATTGGATGGTAGCCGAACTCAGACAAACGATAAAGCCGAAGGCCAATAGGCAAGAGTTGAAAGTTGAAAGTTGAAAGCTGAAAGAATCCAGTTCAAATAACTTCAGTCCCGGCAGCATAGCAACGAAGACTACCAGTGTCGGCACCATATTAAGACCGAAAAGATTGATGGCGTGAAAAACAAGCGGGTGTTGACTGCGGTATTTGGTATAACGCCAATCCTCGTGCGCTATACCTTTGAAGGTAACATAAAGCAAACCAAATGCCCACACAACAATCGTTGCCAGCACGTCGGCGCAGAACAAACGTAGGAGAGGATTAGCGGTTAGCGGATTAGCGGATAACGCATCGAACAGCAGCCAACCTGCCACGCCCGCGAGTACGTAAATAGCGGTTATCAGCGCTATACTACACCATTTTGAATAGTCTCTTTTCATATGTATTCGGATTTATTCAGTCTATAGTTTCAAACTCAAGCCTGCGAAGTACGTGCGGGGCATGGACGGACCGTAGATATAACTCGCATCACGGAACTCACCCTTGTCCAGATCACGTTGGAACTGGTCAAGAACATTCTTCACGCCGCAACTGATTTCCAGGCAATAATGCTTGTACAGATGTACGTCGTACGCCAAGCGGATACCCATATCCCAGAAACTCGGCACGAGTACTTCTTCATCCTTCGGAATATACCCTGCGAGGTGAGGCACCAACATCGAACCCGTGGCTTTTCCATTGATCGAAATCGTAAAATCCTTCACGGGCTTCACATCAATGAGTACATAGCCATAGTGATCCGGCGTACGTAACATGCGCGTGTTCGGCGCTACGTCAGGACTCCATTCCTGCGGCTTTGTATAACGGCTCTGCTGATAGGTGTAGCCGATCTGGAAGGAGAACAGGGTTCCGTAATTCACCTTGCCTTCTATATTCAGACCTCCTACCCAAGCAGCGTCGGCATTGGTGCGAACAAAGAGCAGATTGCCTTCTGCGTCTCTGCCGTTCTCGCGAAGGATAAAAATATCCTGCAGATACGTATAAAAACCTTCTGCCGTCAGGTTCACTTCCCATTTACCGAACTGGCGGTACCAATCGCCACTCAGCGTAGCGCTGTGCGAGTACTCCGGGCGCAAATTAGGATCCAGTGTGATAAAGGACACTTGTCCGCCGACGGCCGCTACGTGAAGATCCTCATCGTAGGCTTGCGGAGCACGGTAACCACTACTATAACCCGCACGGAGCACTAATCCGTCCACCGGCGTATAACGGAACGTGGCACGGGGCGTACATGTCGGTTTGGAAAGGAAATTATGCTTCTCTAATCGTGCACCAACCAGTACACTCCATTGCCGGCCTTTCCACTCGTTCTGCGCGTATGCGCCGACTACATGCACATCCTGCTTTATCTCCCTGTGATATCCTAACATCCTGTCGTTCAATCCGTTATACGTATATTCCGCGCCGACACTCAGGTCACCGCTCGCCCGTCCGCAAGGATAGGAGAAACGATACTGCAATCCGGTAATGGACGTGAGGTCTCTACTGCGACCATAAGCCGCGGTGTCCCTCGCTGTACCGAAATAACTCTCGCGACCGATATGTTGTATAGCCGAATAAGCCGAAACAAAATGTCTGTTATCCGGTGAAAACCAATCGAAAGCCAGCGATCCGGCGTCTATGTTATGGCGTAACTGCTCGGCGATATCTGCTTGATGAGGTTCAAACTCAAACCTGTTACCTCCGCGGCGGAAATCCGTCGTATGATGGTACTCGGCTGTTATCTTACTATAAGCGCTCGTCTTGAAAAACACACGTGTTCCGGCTGTCGTGGCGCGCAACTTAGGCAACTCGCTGAAACCGTCATAATCCCGGTCGTATTCGCTGCGCGTACGATGCGTTGCAAACAGATACGCGCCTATCTTGCGGTTCTCGCTCATCACAGACGCGTTGAGATCGGTATGGATATCATAGCCGGCATGCTCGTTCACATGGCTCGTATTGGATATATTCACAAAATTGCGCACCGGTTCTTTCGTAATCACATTCACCACTCCGGCAATGGCGTTCGCGCCGTACATCGCCGAACCGCCGCCACGAACCACCTCTATGCGATCAATCATCGCCGTCGGTACCTGCTCCAATCCATAGACCGCCGCCATGGACGAGAAGACAGGACGGCTGTCCATCAATATCTGGGTGTACTGGCCTTGCAAACCGTTGATGCGCAAATCTGTCTTGCCGCAGTTCGAGCAGGTATTCTCCACCCTCAAACCCGGCTGAAAACTGAGTACGTCAGCGGCACACGTGACAGCCGTTGTCTCAAACATCGCCGGCGACAACACATTGACAATAGTGGCGGCTTCTTGTTTCTTCGTTGCATAACGATTCGCCGTCACCACCACGCTGTTTAACTGCTGTGACACCTCATGGATGACAGCTTTCAACTCCGTAGTAGTATGCTCCGTAATATTCACCGGCAACTCCTCTGTCTCATAGCCGACATAAGAGAAGACAATAGTCTGTCTGCCCAGCGGCAGGTTCTTCAGGAAATAGTGACCGGACTCGTCGGTAACAGTACCTATATTGGTTCCCTTGACCTGTACATTCACGTACGGCAAGTGCTCTCCGGTTTTCTCATCCAATACATGACCGATGAGGTGAGCGTCAAATTCTTCTTGTGCCAATAACGGCAACAAACAAACCAGTGTAAAGACTAATACTTGTAAAAATCGTTTCATTTCATGCTCTTTGTAATGCTGCGCGACCGAGTTCAGTCATCAAACCCCGTTGCTCGAGGTCTGCGCAGCGCTGCTTGTTCAGTTCGGTCCAATGACTTCGTTTCTGCCGCGGAGACAAGCGCTGCGCCAATCGTCCGTCCGGCAGGCGTTTCAAAGTGGAGTCAATCCATCCGAAACATAACGCCTCTTCGACGACATCTATATACGGTAGACACCTGCCTTCCGGCTTTCTCTTCCCGCGATACATAGCGATCCAGCAGCACTGGTCACTTGCTGCATGTTGTTCCAACCATTCCCTGAGTTGTGACCGCTCGCTATATTCCAAAAGGCCTGTTACTTCCATTAATGTTTTGCTTTTCGGGCGAAGTCAAACAATGCTTTGGGCAAGTGACAATAGCCATCGGGGTGCTTGTCCAAATAGTCCTGATGGTACTCATCGGCGGGATAGAAATTCTGCAAAGGCATCTTCTCTACCGCCAAAGGCTGCGTGTACTTGCTCTGTTCCTCAGCATAGATCTTCTCGATAGTCGGGAAGTCTGCTTCGTCCGTAAAATATATACCCGTGCGATAACGGGTTCCTTCGTCATGGCCTTGTTTGTTCAGACTAACTGGATCAATCGCCACGAAGAACATCCGCAGCAGGAACTCCAGGCTAACCTTATCCGGATCATACGTGACATGCACCGTCTCGGCATAACCCGTTGTATCCGTATAGACCTGTTCGTAAGTCGGGTTGTCCGTCTGTCCATTGGCAAAACCCACTTCCGTTTCCTCGACTCCGGCAATCTGCTTGAAGAAATGTTCTGTCCCCCAGAAACATCCTCCGGCCAAATAGATGTGTTTACGCGCCATACTTATAATAGTTCTGCTAGTCGATCCACATGCTCCGCAGGTGTCGCCCAGCTGGTAGCAAAACGCGTCACCGCACGCCCGTCGTCCAGTTTTTCCCACACTTCAAATGCCACTTTCCCTTCCAGACTCTTCATTTGCGCCGTGGTCAGAATAGGGAACTGTTGGTTGGTAGGCGATTGGATATAAAGCGGTATGTGCTTGTTGCGGAATACCTGTTGCATCTTCATCGCTATCTCAATGGCATGCCGGCTGATGTGCATATACAAGTCATCGGTAAAGAGTGTGTCGAACTGGATGCCAAACAGACGTCCTTTGGCCAACAGCGCTCCGTGTTGCTTGACCACCGTAAGAAGCGGTTGAGGCGCATTTCCTTTGGGGAACACCACCGCCTCGCCGCATAGGGCTCCGACTTTCGTTCCGCCGATATAGAACACATCGCATAACTGCGCCAATCCGGGAAGGTCAATGTCCGCCGCAGGGCTTGCAAGTCCGTACCCCAGACGCGCGCCATCAATAAACAACAGCAACCCGTACTCCTGACAAATAGCATATATCTGTTCCAATTCGCTGCGGGAATAGATTGTGCCGTATTCGGTCGGGAAAGAGATGTACACCATTTGAGGGTTCGCCATATGCTGCCATGTATCGTCCGCAAAGAAACGAACGAGGTAGTTGCGCAAGTCCTCGGCACGCATCTTGCCTTCGTGTTGAGGCAATGTGATGACTTTATGACCGGTATGCTCGATGGCTCCGGATTCATGAACGGCGATGTGACCTGTCTCCACCGCGATGACAGCTCCGAAACGCGGCAACAAGCCGTCTATGACGGTAGCGTTCGTCTGCGTTCCGCCTACCAGGAACACCACGTCAGCCTTCGGACATCCGGTAGCCTGACGAATCTTGGTAATAGCCGATTGTGTGAACCGGTCACTTCCATAGCCGGGTTCCTGCTGCATGTTTGTCTCCAGCAACCTACGCAATATCTCCGGATGTGCTCCTTCGTTATAGTCGCACGTAAACGACACCAATGGTTGTTCTCCACTCATCATTGCTGATTCTTATTGAGGATGATGAGTGCACCAATCACTCCAGGCACCCAGCCGCAGAGAGTTAGCAGGAAGACGATTAACACCGACCCGCAGCCGTAGTCTATCACAGCCAATGGTGGGAACAGGATTGCTAATATGACTCGTAGGCAGGACATTAGTTTATTCTGTTGTTTTTGCTATTAAGTTAATATTCACCGTATTCGCAGCCGACATTATCAGCACGTAAGCGGTCAATGAGTCGACCGCAACGATAGATAGCCACCGTGCCCTTACCTGTGCCACCGTTCCAAAGACGCTGATGACGATGAGCGCCATCAGGAGACTGGTAGCGGACAAGGAGCATGTCTTTTTTCTCACAGGTGATATCGGTGACCATTCGGTTGAGCCATGTTCGTTGCTCGACGTGCCAGATGATTTGCG
>CADBVL010000034.1 GCA_902798015.1 uncultured Bacteroidales bacterium | reverse complement strand
CTCTTCAGCAACTCCTTGCGTGCCGTAACCGGCGTCTTGCCCTGGTCTTTGTAGTAGGCGAACAGGGTCTGAACGACGCGTGTTCGAACCATCGATCGGTTTATCATAATGTCCTTTCTTGTACGTATATATAGGCGCGCACACTCCGCGCGCAAGCAAATTTTGTGCAAAAGTAGTGCTTTTTTTTGACATATGCAAGAGTTTGTATATTTTTATACAAAAAAGACCCTCGAAGGGGTACTTGTTCTTGCTGTGATCATCTTCGGGCAAACATAGAGTAAACATAGACTAAACATAGAGTAAATACAGAGTAAATACAGAGTAAATACAGAGGCAACCCGACATATCGAATATTTAATCTAAGTGTAAATAATGGAAAAAAATGCAAATAATTTGCGTATATAAAATATTTTATGTACCTTTGCAGCGTTTTTATTTCAAATCGGAAGAAATATATGGAAAAAGACGAGAGAAGAGAGCCGGAGATCGTGTTCAGTCGTTCGGTGAAAGCAGGCAAACGCATCTATTATCTGGATGTACGTAAAGCGCGTAATGAGGACTTGTATCTGTGCATTACGGAGAGTAAACGCCGTCAGGCTGAGGGTGAGGAAGCACCGTCGTTCGAGAAACACAAACTGTTCCTTTATAAAGAGGACTTTGCGCATTTCACGGAAGGCCTGAATGAGGTGATCGGATACATCCAAAGTCAGTTGGGCACAATCGAGGAGCGTCCGGAATGGGTGCCGGAAGCGAAAGCGGAAAATGCCGAAAAAGAAACTGTTGAAGAGGTAGCTGAGGAGTCTAAGAAAAAAGGACTCTTAGGATTTCTTCGGAAATAAGCGCTTTGGACTGAAGGGGTAGGGCGGTGGTGGCACCATCGGCTTGGAGGATAGTAACCACGTTAGTATCCACGCCAAATCCTGCACCCTTGTCGCGAAGCGAATTCAGGATAATAGCATCCAGATGTTTGCGTTCCATCTTATGGAGCGCATTCTTTTTTTCATCATTGGTCTCTAACGCAAAACCGATAAGCTTTTGGTCGGAGCGCTTGCTCTCACCGAGCGCACGCGCTATATCCTGCGTCTCTATAAGTGGAAGAGCCAATTGAAGGGAGAGAGAGGACGGTTGTGCGCCGAGCGTTTCCTTCTTGATTTTCTCTTCGGCTTTCTGTGCAGGTGTGAAGTCCGCTACTGCGGCGCATAAGATAGCGCTGCTCATCTTTGGCCAGGCTTGGATGCATGCTTCATACATCGCCTGCGCCGAGAGGGCGTCTATGCGCCGGATAGTTCCGAAAGGGTTATAGACCGGTACCGAGACAGCTCCGCAGACGAGTGTCACTTCGGCTCCGCGCCGTGCGCAAGCCTGCGCCAACGCTACACCCATCTTCCCGGTGGAGTAGTTGCTGATGAATCGGACAGGGTCAATCGGTTCCTGTGTCCCTCCGGCGGTGATGAGTACGCGCTGACCTGTCATGGTCTGCGGCGTGAGGGCGTACTCCAAGGCTTCCTGCAGTTCCTCTATCTCGGGCATGCGCCCTTTGCCTGTTGTGCCGCACGCCAAAGGTCCTTCGTCCGGTTCCACTACGCGCACGTTTTGCCAAGTACGGATAGTGCGCACTGCGGCCTGCGTAGCAGGGTTTTCCCACATCTTGTCGTTCATCGCCGGCGCCACGATGATCGGTTTGCGTGCCACGCACGAGGCGATGGTAGTCGTGAGAGCATCATCGGCAATACCGGCAGCCATCTTTCCCAACACATTCGCCGTCGCCGGCGCCACAATCATCGCATCGCACCATTCGGGCAGCGAGATGTGCTCGGTGGCATGCTCGTTGATAGCGGCGAACACATCTGAATAAACCCTGCTGCCCGAAACGGTCTGCAGGGTTAGTTCGGTCACGAACTGCAGGGCATTCTTGGTCGTCGCCACCCTCACTTCCGCGCCCGCTTTAACGAGCGAGCGGATGAGTTCGGGGATCTTGTACGCCGCGATACCGCCGCTGATACCAACCACGATATGTTTGCCAAGTAACATAAGCCTCTCCTCGGCTGGGGTAGGACTTTTTACTTCAATGCGTCGTCACGGTTACCGGTGCGGTAAACGAGTTCGCCGTCGATGAACTCCTGGGTAGCCATCAGCGAGGGTTTGGGCAGACGCTCGTACTGGCGGCTGATCTCAATCTGCTCTTTGTTCTCGAAAGTCTCCTCGAGATTGTCCTGCGGGATAGAGAAATCCTGCAATTTGGCGTCCAACTCTTTCTTGATGCCTGCGCTGATCTGGTTAGCGCGTTTGGCGATGATAGCTACGGTCTCATAGACATTACCTACCGGCTCGGTGAGCTGGTTGATGTCACGGGTAACCGTGTTCTTTGGTGCTTTAGAATTCTTGTAATCCATATGTTAGTCTTTTGTTATTTTTCGAATGGTTAGCAGCATTTTGTCTGCCTCTTTGCGGTGCTTGGAGTCCGGGTACTCGGTAATGAAGTTATAGTACTCATCCTGCGCATCGCGGGCACGCTCTAACTTCAACTCCTCGTACGAGTTGACTACCTGCTGGTACTTGGACTGCAGGATGAGCCAGTTGAACTCCTCCTGGTACTTGTTGCTCGGGTAGTTCTTGAGTGCATTCTTCGAGACGATCTCGCAACTGAGGTAGTTGTTTCCTAAATAAGAGCCGAGGTTGTAATACAGTTGCGCACTCTTCAACTCCTTATATGCCAACTTGTCGTACAGTTCGCTCATCTCGTGGTATGCCTGCTCGGCGTACGGGCTCTCGGGGAAGAGGTCAACGAAGGTCTCAAATGCCTCGATGGCATTATTTGTGATTGTCTGGTCGAGACGGGCATCCGGAGAGTCCAGGTACTGGCAATGACCAATCTGGAAATAGGCTTCTGTCGCATACTTACCCTTTGGGTAATTACGTACGTATGCCTGGTAGTAATCGGTCGCTGACTCGTACAACTTCTGTCCCATGTAGCAACGCGCCAAGTAGGCGAGGATGTCTTCTGAACGCTCCGAGCCGCGGTAATACGCTGTCACGTCATCCAACAGGGTCTGCGCCTTCACATACTGCTTGTCGTTGAAGTAATTCAGCGCCGCCTGATATTTCTCCTCGGGGTCGCGTGACTTCAACAAACGCTGGTACTCCCCACAACTCGTGAGAACCACCATACAAAGCAATATGAGATAAATTTTTTCGCGCATCTCGCCAAATTAGCCTGCAAAAGTACTGCTTTTTTTTGAATTATGCAAATAAATTCTTTATTTTGTCGTCATTTCTGCCCATTTAGCGGACTCAATGACCCGTAAACTGTCATTTTCTGCTACAATCAGATAGCACGCTGCGTCACCGGCTTGGTCAATCATCTCCAGTGCTTCTTCTGCACCCAACACCATACACGCGGTAGCAAAAGCATCGGCACGCATACAGGATGAACTGACGACCGTGGCACTGAGCAGCGAGTGCTGGACCGGATATCCCGTGCGCGGGTCAATGGTGTGACTCCGGCGCTCGCCGTCCACATAGTAGTAATTGCGGTAGTTGCCGCTGGTAGCCATGCAGATGTCGCTCACTGCCAGCACTTGTTGCAAGTCCTCCTGCGCCCCCTCGTTATTGAGGTTGGGTTTGGTGATGCCTATATGCCAGGGTTCGCCTTTGTCATTCACGCCATGCGCCACCACTTCGCCGCCTATATCGACGAGGTAGTTTGTACACCCCTGCCGGCGCAGTACTTCCGCAATCATGTCGCAGGCCTGGCCTTTGGCTACGGCTCCGGCGTCGAGCTGGATGCGGTAGTCGTCTTTGACCACGCGGTGGTTCACCAGCGCCACTTTCTCAAATCCTACGAACTCGCGGAGCGAGTCTATTGTCTGATTGCTGATAGTTGAAAACTGATCGCTCTTTCTGCCAAAACCGAACGCTTTGACGAGCGGTGCAACGGTGATGTCGAAGGCGCCGTGCGAGAGGGCATAAACCTGCTCCGCCTCGCTCCACATAGCCTCGAAAGCGGCATCCGTTGTGGTGTCGCGATTCGCATTGACCGCCGAGAGAACGGAGTGGGGATTGAACATACTCAGACTGTTGTCGAAAGCCGTCAAGGCAGCTTGAATGCTGTCTTTCAAATCGACGCGCGCTTCGTAGCGAATATTGTAATACGTACCGAAGACCTTCCCTTCGTTGTGGAAATGACGCAAATCAGGTTCGTCCTTCCAACCCCAGATGAGCAGTGCCGCCACGCCTAAACCGACGAGTGCACTGATGGTATGTTGCTTCCTTGTCCCCTTCACCTTTCACCTTTCACCTTCCTTAGAACCAGAAGCCGATACCAATGACGCCGTTCAATCTTTGTGTGTAGAGTTTGTCGTCACCGGCCGCTTTCCACAGAACAACATTGTATGCCGGGTCGTTCGGGTCGGTCACCATGCCGTCAGGGTTCAAACTGCCTTGGGCAAACAGATTGATGGAGCAATGGTCAAGTTCCCATTCCTTGTCAATCTTCAGGCTGATGTTGGTTACTGCAAATCTGTTGTTGCCGTACAGATTACTCTTCCAGGGAGACATACCCAGTTGTGCACCAAGTGTTACACCGGCATCCTCAAAGGTGTAGCCGTAACCCAATTCCAGATAACTGGACCATGCACGTCTCGGATTACCCGTGATATCATCAGTCACAAAGTCGCCGCCGGCAACGGTGGTATACCAGTTGATGTACGCACCGGCTTTGTCGCCGAAGAGATGGCCGAAGTTATAACCAATCCATACTTCCGTGGTTGTTTGTGTGTTTGCCTCCCCAGTTCCAGGATCAATCAGATTCTCATCTTTTGTCCATGAGAAGAAGTTGGTGCCGTCAAAATAATAATAGTGGTTAAAACCGATGCCGAGACCGTACACGGAGAAAGAACCGACGATGTCCAACTCCGGCATAAAACGGGTAAAACCCGATCCGTCGCCCTGGTCTTTGCGGAACGTCCAGTCCGAAGAACCCAGACTGGCCCACGCGCCGACACGCAGCGAGGTATGCTCGCCGTCAAAACCGATCTCTACGTCCGGTTGAAAACTCAAACCGCCGTTATACTGTCCACGCCAGATATAAGCGCTGACGATCTCTGCGCCTGCATCGTAGGCGAACTCCACTTCTGCTTTAGCAGAAATAACCACCGCCATGACAGCGGCTGCAAGAACTAATACTCTTTTCATTTCAATTGTTTGTTATGTTTATTTGAGATAAAATCCTAAAGCGATATTGGTATTGATGCTTTGTCCGTATGGGTAGGCCGGATGCCATTCTGCGGTGCTCCGATCTGCTGCCAGAGCAGAAGGATTGATGGAGAAGACACCTTGCACCATCATTCCGCAGTGCGTACTCAGACTCCAGTCTTTGCGCAGACGCAGTTCGATGTTTTGGACCGCAAACCCGCGCTGGTAGCCGGTGTAGCAACTGCGCCAAGGGGTGATACCTATTGCGCCGTAGAGGCTGATGTCGTACACAAAACGATGCTTGTAACTAATCTCTGCATAACTCGACCATGCCCGGACCACCTCGCCGTGCTCATTGAGATAACCGTCCGCTGCCGCCACACGTGTTGCCCAGAGAAAACTGAGCGGCAACTTGCTGCTGACAGTGTAGCGCACATCCAGTTCCAAACGGTTGCCATGATCCGTATAATTGGTGAAATCAAAGAAACCGCAGTTGAAGTTATGGATGTATAGTAGATGGACGTCAAGACCCCAACGGTTAAAACCCAGCGACAAGTCCACTTCCGGCAGAAATTGCGTGAAGGCCCAGTCGGTAGCACCTATGTTCCACCACATGTCGAAAAACAGCCCTCCGTAACCCACATTGGCGTCTGCCTGTATATTCAGTCCACCGCAGTTGAGTCCGCGCCAGAGATAAATGGCATTGAGCGTAGCACTGGCGCCATAGGTCAGCCCCACAGGCGCATGGTAGTCATCCAGCCAGCGGTTCTCAACCTTTGTATCCTGACTCCCTGTCTCCGGCTTTTCGCCCGCGTATAGGCGCGCGTTATTCAAAAAAGGTAATGCCCCGATGCAAAGCATCAGAGCTATCACCCGTGTAAGACTCAAAAACTTAATACCGTTCACTGCCGTTTAAAGGGCATTCTGAACCTCCCACGCCTTGCGTAGAGCGATCTCCAGAATGCGGGTATTGCTGAATTCTACAATACCTCCGTCAGGACCGGGCTCAAGGTGGTAGTCTGCATTACCCTCACCATTGAAATATGCTCTTACTTCTTCGCCGCTAATTCCTAATTCTGCAGCGATGGAATCCATGCTACCGTGAGGAAGGCTGTCCTTCACTGCACGGAGACGATTGAATGTTGTACGCACCATAATTGTTCGTGTGTTTTATGATTGTTAACTGTATTTTTTTCAAATTTGCTGCAAAGATACAACAAAAATTCCAATTGTGCAAATGATTTGATTAAAAAAAATTTTTTGCCTGCATATTTATCGTTTCTCACAGCATAAACTGTACGGTCCCTGCCACCCAGTGACGCGGCTGCAGCACGCCGGAGAAGTCGTAATACAACTGATCGGCCATGTTATGCGCTTCGACGCTGATCTTGACATGCGGGTTTTGCCAATAGATGCAACCGTCCAGCAACCACACCGGCCGATAGCGTTGTATCGTGCCTTCCAGCGAGGTATATTCACCTTCGCGCTGCCGGAACGACAGACTCCATGAGGCGCCGAAACCCTTGTAAATCTTATGCTCAATGCGCAATGTGGCTTTGTGCCGCAAGTAGTCCAGTACGTACATCGATAGCATGCCTCCGGCATCCGCCTGTACGTCGCAGAACGCATAACTCAGTTCAATCCGGCGAATCCATTCGTGCCCTTGAAAACCCACAGCTGCTTCCACTCCCGCCGCATTGACACGCGAGTTGTTTGTACTTCGCCAGACAGTGACGTCAGGATCGGGCACTTTGATCCAGTCGATTATATCCTGTCCCCAGCGGTAATAACCGGACGCGGAAGTGTACCAGTGCCCGTGCGTGTACTGGACCGACCCCTCGAGTTGCAGAGCCTTCTCCGGTCGCGTCAGCGGGTCGGCTTCCTGCGTCGCGGAGTGGTAATACAGGTCCGTGAAAGTGGGTACGCGGATAGCGCGGTTGACGTTCACAAAGAGATGCAGTCCCCGAACGGGCTCGTATCCTATGTTAGCCCCTGCTGACCAGTCATGTCCGAACTGCGAGTTCCATATTCCGGCACCTCCCACGGCGGCACTCAGTCCGTGCCAGTAGAAACGCTGTTCGGCGAAGTAGCGGACTTGCACGCGGTTGTGAACGCCCATATTCGACGAACGGATGAACTCATCACGCACTTCCGCGCCCGCCGTGGTCTTTGACCAGGTATTGGACCAACTGCCCTCGATATGTGCGCCGGACGTATGAGTCCAGTGTCTGTTGGGCGCGTACCAGGACGGCGCGTCATGCCCCTCTGCATCTTTTCCGCCGCGGAACAATTCAAAGCGGTCGTAGTGCGCGCGGTAGTAGGCGTTGGCATGCAATGCCCATCCGCTCTGCCAGCGGTGGTGGAAGGCCGCGGTCGCAAAAGCCGTGCGCGTGGCATCAAACTGGTTCGGGTATTTGGTAGAGTAGAAACAATTGGCACCCGCATCTTTCATCTGTGCGCCCACTTGGAAATCAAGATTTTTCCAGCCTGTCTGCACAAAGGCATTGACGATCTGATAGTCGGTGTTGACAGCATAGCCTCCGGAGCGGTTATAGGACGCGGCACTGTTGATATACCAGGCCTCTTTTTGTGCCTTGACCGCCAAGGCCGGATTGACCAGCCCGTATTCGCCTGCCGTCATCTTTCCCCGAACCTCTAATCCTCCAACCTCTAATCCTCTAACCCTCTCATCCTCTAACTCCTTCATTCCTTGTGACTTTGTCACAATATTTATCGCACCGGAGAACGCATCTAAGGCATAGTTCGTGCCTTGCAGCACTTCGACGCGTTCGATGATGAGTGCGTCCACCGGCAGGTCCATGGTGTAATGTTCTGTCTGCGGGTCTGTCATGTCTATGCCGTTCAGCAGGACCTTCACTTGTTTGCCTGTACCGCCGCGTATAGACAAGTCGGCCTGCACACCACTCGCCCCGCGTTGACGGATGTCCACGCCGGGGATGTACTGCAACAGGTCGGCGATGGTAGTCACCGGCAGAACCCGTATCTCTTCGTGCGTCATCGTAGCTACCAGACGATACCCCTCTGTCTGCAAGGCTGTCTGATGTCCCGTCACGCTCACTTCATTCAACTCCCGAAAACGGATGTCGGTGGTGTCTGCCATTTCCCCTGCCCATAAGGGCAGCGCCAATACAATAAGAGTAAATAAAACCAATCTCCTCATGATAATTCTCCTCAACTGTGAATGCATCGTGGATGCTTTCTTTTCGGAGTGCAAAGGTACTACTTTTTTCGTATATAAACAAACGATACCATCTTTTTTTTGAAAAAAATCCTGCAAATTTGCATGTATCAATTATTTTTTGTAATTTTGCGCCGGAAAAAGTGTAAAAGCAATTTGTATGACCAAACAAGAACGATACGAAGCCCTTTTGCCGCAGATTGAGTCGCTGGTTTCCGGCGAGCCGGATGTCATCGCCAGGATGGCGAACGTGGCGGCTGTGCTGCATGAAGCCTTTGGCTTCTGGTGGACGGGTTTTTATCGCGTGCAAGGTGACGAACTGGTGCTGGGTCCGTTTCAGGGACCGATAGCTTGTACACGTATTCCTTTCGGGCGTGGTGTCTGCGGGACGGCGTGGCAACGGGCGGAGACGGTCGTAGTGCCTAACGTACATCAGTTTGCCGGACATATCGCCTGTTCTTCCGCCTCCAATAGCGAAATCGTCGTACCTCTCCTGCGAGCAGGGGAGGTGACTGCCGTGTTGGATATAGACAGCAAAGACTTCAATACCTTCGATGAGACGGACAAACACTTTCTGGAACAAATAGCAACAATCATATCGTATTAGTTTCGTTTTATTATGGACAAGCAAACACAAGCATGGGTGGACGCTTTTATGGCGAACCTCATAAGTAAAAACCCGGGCGAGCAGGAGTTTCATCAGGCTGTTCGCGAAGTAGTAGAGAGCGTAGCTCCGATGATCATGGCGTATCCTTATCTGCGCGAGCAGAAAGTGATGGAGCGCATCGTGGAGCCGGAACGTGTGATCATGTTCCGCGTACCATGGATGGACGATCAGGGCGAGGTACAGATCAACCGCGGTTTCCGCGTACAGATGAACAGCGCCATCGGTCCGTATAAAGGCGGTATCCGTTTTCATGCGAGCGTGAACCTCTCTATCATGAAGTTCCTTGCTTTCGAGCAGACTTTCAAGAATGCGCTGACGACCCTTCCGATGGGTGGCGCCAAAGGTGGAAGTGACTTCTCTCCGCGCGGCAAGAGCGATGCGGAGGTGATGCGTTTCTGCCAATCGTTCATGACCGAGCTCCAGCGTCATATCGGTGCAGACACGGACGTTCCTGCCGGAGATATCGGTGTAGGAGGACGTGAGATCGGCTTTATGTTCGGCCAGTACAAGCGTCTGCGCGACGAGTTCACGGGTACTTTGACCGGTAAGGGTCAGATGTGGGGCGGTAGCCTCATGCGTCCCGAGGCAACGGGTTACGGAGCTTGTTACTTCGCTGAAGCTATGCTGGCTACGCGAGGAGAGAAATTTGAAGGCAAGCGTGTTTGTATCTCCGGTGCAGGAAACGTGGCGCAGTTTGCGGCGCAGAAGGCAATGCGCCTCGGTGCCAAGGTGCTGACACTCAGCGACTCCGACGGCTTCATCTATGATCCCGAGGGACTCAACGAGGAGAAACTGAACTATGTCTTCGAGTTGAAGAACGTACGCCGCGGACGTATTAAAGAATATGCGGCGAAATTCCCGCAGGCACAGTATTTCCCGGGCGAACGTCCGTGGAAGATCGCGTGCGACATCGCCATGCCGTGTGCTACCCAGAACGAGATAGAGAAAGCGGATGCGGAGAACCTGCTCAAGAACGGCTGTTTCTGCGTCACTGAAGGAGCTAACATGCCGACGACGCCGGAGGCTATCGCGCTCTTCCAGGGTGCGAAGATCCTCTACAGCCCGGGTAAGGCATCCAATGCCGGCGGCGTGGCTACTTCGGGTCTCGAGATGACCCAGAACTCCATGCGTCTCAAATGGACGGCTGAGGAAGTGGACCAGCGTCTGCGTACCATCATGGCGGACATCCACGCTGCCTGTCTCAAGTACGGCACGGAAGAAGACGGATATATCAACTACGTCAAAGGTGCCAACATCGCCGGCTTTATGAAAGTCGCCAACGCGATGGTCGAACAAGGACTCGTTTAAACAGCGAAGCGCTAAACAGCCGCAGGCTATAAACAGCGAAGCTATACACATTTATGGATTCGAACTATACATCGTTGATGGTGAAGCGCGTGAAGCGCATCTTGCTCGTGTGCAATAACTACGACAGTTTTGCGCTCGAGGAAGACGGACGCATAGATGTGCAGATTGCGCAGGAATACGCGGAACTGAACCTCTCCAATCCGCCGTCTATCACCCGCGCGGAGACCACCCGCGAGGCACTGGCGATCATCGAAGAGCGCAAAGCGTTTGACCTGATCCTGACGATGTATAGTGTGGGCGAACTGGATGTGTTCGAGTTCGCCAAAGAAGCCAAAACGGTGCTGCCCAACTGTCCGATTGTGTTGCTCTCGGCGTTCAGCAAGGAGATTTACAACCGCATCGAGCAGCACGACAAGCACGACATCGATTATTTCTTCAACTGGAACAACTCCACCGATCTTATTATCGCGATCATCAAGCTGATTGAGGACCGCATGAATGCACCGCACGACATCCTCGAAGAGGGGGTGCGTGCGATTTTGTTGGTGGAGGACTCCGTGCGCTATTACTCGACCTACCTGCCGCTGCTCTACAAGCTGGTGCTGCACCAGAACAGTATAGCCATCCGCGACGCCCTCAACGAGAAACAGCAGTTGCTCCGTAAGCGTGCGCGACCGAAAATGCTCATGGCAACCTGCTATGACGAGGCGGTCGAACTGTACCAGCGCTACGGCAAGAACATGATAGGCGTCATCTCCGATATCGGTTTTGTTCTCCATAAAGGCGACCCGTCGTCCGAAGAGAAACTCGATGCGGGCGTGGACTTGTGCAAACTCATCCGCGAAGACAATCCGACGATGCCGTTCCTCATGCAGTCGTCCCAAGAGTCCATGCGCTCGACGGCCAACAAACTGAAAGTAGGCTTTGTCGTCAAGACTTCCAAGACCCTGACGCAGGAAGTGAGTGAATATATCGAGTCGGAGTTCGGCTTCGGAGACTTCATCGCCAAGGACCCGCGCACAGGTCGTGAGATCGCCCGTGCGAGTGACCTCGAGGCCTTCGAGCGTGTGATCTCGACCATCTCTCCGGCAGCCTTCCGGCGCTCGAGTGATAACAACTACCTCTCCAAGTGGCTCTTTGCCCGCGGATTGTTCGCCGTAGGACGCCCCGTGAGTGCCCTGAAGATACAGGACGAGTCGGATATCGAGAATGTCCGCCAACTCAACATACGTCTTATCCACGACTACCGCATCAACCAGGCCTTAGGCGTGGTGGCCAAGTACAGCCCCGACACCTATAACGATACGATATGGTTCGCGCGGGTGGGCGAGGGACCCATGGGAGGAAAGGGTAGAGGACTCGCCTTCCTCAACCATGTACTGCAGAAGAACGACCTCTACGACCGATGGGAGAATATCCGCGTGCTGGTGCCGCGTACCATGGTGCTGACCACGGAGTATTTCGACCGTTTTATCCATGACAACGGACTTCAGTATGTCATCAACGCCGACCTGAGTGACGAAGAGATCCTCTCCGAGTTCGTGGCTGCGGCTTTGCCGACAGACTTGCGCGAAGCCCTGAGGCATTTCATCCGTGTGACCAACAGACCGCTCGCAGTACGGTCTTCGTCCAAACTGGAGGACTCCTATTACCAGCCTTTCGCCGGCGTTTACAGCACGTATATGATCCCGCACACGGAGAATGAGGACCAGCAGTTGCGGCTGTTGAGCAAGGCGATCAAATCCGTCTATGCCTCCGTCTATTACGCCGCCTCGCGCGGATATATCACGTCCACGGGCAATGTGCTCTCCGAGGAGAAGATGGCGATTGTGCTGCAGGAGGTGTGCGGAGAGCAGGAGGGCAATTATTACTTCCCCGTCATCTCCGGCGTGGCGCGAAGCATCAATTTCTATCCCGTCGGCAAGGAGAAGCCCGAAGACGGTATCGTGAAGGTGGCCTACGGTTTAGGCAAAGTGGTGGTGGACGGCGAGCAGGTGTTGCGCTTCAGTCCCAAATACCCGAAGAACGTGTTGCAGACCTCGACGGTGGACCTCGCTATGCGCGAGACACAACAGTCGATGTTGGCGTTGAACCTCAATCCGGAGAAATTCAAGACCTCTATAGACGATGCCGTGAACCTCGAGCGATTCCCTATACACGAGTGCGGGCAGTTCGAGAGCCTCAAACTGATCGCCTCGACCTACGACCGCGAGAACATGCGCATCGTGGACTCCTGTTATCCCGACGGACCGCGTATCGTCACGTTCGCACCGCAACTCAAGTTCAACACCTTCCCGCTGGCAGAGATTATCCGTTCGTTGCTCGACATGGCGCAGGAGGAGATCAAGTGTCCGGTGGAGATAGAGTTCGCAGTGAACCTTGAGCATGAGCCGCAGATCTTCCACGTACTGCAGATCCGTCCGATCTCTGCCGACAGCTTGACGGCGAAAGTGGAGTGGGACAAGATAGATGAGAGCGGCGCACTCCTCAAGAGCGGCAATGCCCTCGGCGTAGGACAAATAGAAGACATACGCGACATCATCTACCTCCGTCGCGACACCTTTGATATACTGCGCACGCGTGAGATGGCGCAGACCATCCGTGAGTGGAATGCACAGATGCGCAAAGAAGGCAGGCAGTACCTGCTCATCGGTTACGGCCGATGGGGCTCGCAGATCGCTACCCTCGGTGTGCCTGTCCAATGGGGAGACATCAGCGAAGCGAAAGCCATCGCCGAGTGCAGTCTCGAGAACTTCCGCATCGAACCCTCGCAGGGCAGTCATTTCTTCCAGAACCTCACGTCCTTTAACGTAGGATACATGAATATTGATCCATGGGCACGCCCGGATGACCTCTACGACATCGAGGCGCTGGATGCGCTGCCCGCGGTCGAAGAGACCGAACTGGTGCGGCATATACGCCTCGACCAACCCCTGGAGATGTATATCGACGGCTTCAAAAACAAAGCCCTCATTAAACACAACCACTAACCCTCTAACCCACTAAACATTATAATGCAACTAATCCTACAAATTATCACGCTTATCGGGTCCGTCGCGATGTTGATGTACGGACTGAAAGTGATGTCTGAAGGCCTGCAGAAGATGGCAGGTAGCAAACTGAGTAATGTGCTTGGAACGGCGACGACCAATCGCTTCACGGGCGTTCTCACCGGTGCCTTTATCACGGCAGCCGTGCAGTCCTCTACGGCCACGACGGTCATGACGGTCAGCTTCGTCTCGGCAGGTATTCTCTCGCTGGCACAGGCGATCTCCGTCATCATGGGTGCGAATATCGGAACGACCTTCACGGCATGGATCATGGTGCTCGGTGGCGGCTCGTTTGACCTGCGATTGGTGGTTTATACCGCGATTGTACTGGCCGTCGCACTCATTTATACGAAGAAGAATGCCAACCTCGGCGATTTCCTCATGGGTCTGTCCCTTTTGCTCTTGGGCTTGACGACCCTGAAGATCAACGCCACGGAGATGCACCTCGATCAGATGCAACCCGTGCGTGATTTCTTTGTCGCTACGTCCAGTTGGGGGTACGGCTCGTATTTCCTCTACCTGCTGGTAGGCGGTATTCTTACTTTTGCCGTGCAGTCCTCGGCGGCCATCATGGCGATCACCATGACGCTCTGCTCCACGCACGTGTTGCCGATAGACATGGGTATATCGCTCGTCCTGGGTGAGAATATCGGTACGACCATCACGTCGAATATCGTGGCGCTCTCTGCGTCGGTACAGGCACGCCGTGCCGCCATGGCGCACTTGGTCTTCAACCTCTTCGGCGTCATTTGGGTGCTCTGTGTCTTCCGCTGGTTTGTAGGCGGAGTGTGCAAGGTTTGGGGCGTGGACTTCACACCGGGTATCCCTTCGGACGTCTCGCCTGATAAACTGAACGCGATTCTGGCTACCTTCCACACGACCTTCAACGTCCTCAACACCTGTATCCTCATCGGTTTCATACCGCTCTTGGAGAAACTCGTCATCCTCATCATTCCGTCCAAACCCGAACAGAAAGATACGGACAGCCAACTCAAGTTCATCTCCGGTGGTCTTAGTTCACGAAGATATACACGCGTATCGAGAAATACGAAGGGATTTGTGACCGCATGGAGTACGAGATTGCGCAGTACCTCAACCAGGTGGCGGACGGTCGTCTGTCCGACCAGTCCAAGCACGAGGTGCATAAGATGCTACGTATCGTCAGCGAGCTGGAGTCGGTGGGCGATGCCAATTTTAACCTCTCAAGGTATATCCGTCATAAGCATGACGGGAAAATCCAATTCACCGAGACACAGGAGAAGAACGTAGAGCAAATGATATATCTGCTTACTTCCGCGCAGGCGAAGATGGTGGAGGCCTTGGAACGCGTCAATATCTCGCAGGATGAGTTCTTTGAAATGACGAACATGGAGAACGAAATCAATAATTTCCGTGACGAACTCAAGAACCGCAACATGCAGGCGATCACGGATCATGAGTACGACTATTCCGTCGGTGTCAACTACATGGATATCATCCTCGAGCTCGAGAAGATGGGCGACTACATCATCAATGTAGAGGAAGCCGTTTACGAGCATAAGCATGATAAATAACCGGAGAGGCTCCGGAGCCAAATATACAAAGCTTATGAAAAATAATATTTTTGCCGGCGCATTGATCGCCGTTGGTTTATGTCTGGGTGGCTTGTTTATCTACCTCGGTATCAGTAAGTTCGCGAACAAAGATCGCGCAGTGAGTGTCAAGGGTCTCAGCACCCGCGAGGTGAAGGCCGATTATGCCGTATGGCCGCTGTCATACGCATGGAACGGCAATGACCTGCCTGCGCTGTACGAGCAAGTAGAGAAGGTGACAGTACGTGTAAAGAAACATCTGCTCGCCTTGGGTTTTGAGGAGTCTGACATCCGTCAGGGCTCTATGTCTGTCAGCAACAACTGGGACAGTTATTACGGCGTACGTCCGGAATTCAAGTACACCCTCAGCACTTCGCTCATCGTCTCCACGGACAAGGTGGACCTCGTAGTGGCGAGCCAGGGAAAAGAATCGTCCTTGCTCAAAGAGGGTATCATCGTCAAGACCGAGACATGGAATCTCGATTACCAGTTCAACGGCCTGCCGGAACTCAAGCCTTCGATGATTGAAGAAGCTACGCAGAACGCCCGCGCCGTAGCCCAGAAGTTCGCCGATGACGCACAGTGCTCACTGGGAAGTATCAGACGCGCCAACCAAGGTCAGTTCTCGATCGAGAGTGACCAATACCAACCTTGGATTAAACACGTACGCGTCGTGACGACGGTAGATTATTTCTTGGAATAACAAGAAGAATCAGAACCATCCGAGTCTTCTGATCAATCGCAGAAGACACGTTGGAATCAACAGAATGATGAAGCACAGTACCTTCCAGAAAATGGTGGGTACTGTTGTTTTTGCCCATCCGTGGAAGAGCGCAAAGAGTCCTCTCCGCGCGAGCCGCTCCGGAGAAGCGATGATGCCGAGACATTTGCCGGCTTTCGTCACCCATCGGGGGATGGAGAAGAGACCTGTATCCACGGCGCCGGGACTCACGTCCGTCACATACACGCCGTATTGATGCAATTCGATGTGCAGCGAGCGGGTGAATGCCGACAGGAAGCATTTGGTCGAAGCGTACGTGCCGAGACGTTGTGCCACGATCTTGCTTGTCACCGAGCACACGTTGAGGATATACCCGTGCCGACGTGCGCGCATGTCCTGGCCGAAGAGGTAACAGAGCATGGCGGGCGTGTACATGTGAAGGTTCAGGATCAGACTCGTGAACCCTTCGCTGTCATCGAGGATGTCTTTGTCGTGATAGACGCCGGCATTGTTCACCAGCACTTCTATCTCCATCCCGTGTGCGCGGGTGTACTCATATAGTTCGCGCGCGGAACCCTGCTTTCCGAGGTCCATCTGCAGAGGAATAACCTCTAATCCTCTAACCCTCTCATCCTCTAACCCTTTTAACCGTTTTGCGGCGTCCTCTATTTCCGGCACGTTGCTCACGATGAGCAGGTTATAGCCGCGTTTGGCCAGTTGCTCCGCAAAAGCGTAACCGATGCCCGAAGAGGCACCGGTTACAATTGCGAATTTCTTGAATTCGTTCATTAATTCACTAACTCACTAATTCACTAACTCATTATTCCTCATCCTCAACGGCTGCTTGAGCGGCTGCGAGGCGGGCGATAGGTACGCGGAACGGAGAGCAGGATGCGTAGTTCATACCCACGCGGGCGCAGAACTTAACAGACGAAGGCTCACCGCCGTGCTCGCCGCAGATACCCGTACGGAGTCCCGGACGAACGGCACGACCTTTCTCTACCGCCATCTTGATGAGTTGACCTACACCGTTCTGGTCGAGAACCTGGAACGGATCGACTTTCAGAATCTTCTTCTCGAGGTAAGCAGGCAGGAACGATGCGATATCGTCACGGCTGTAACCGAAGGTCATCTGCGTCAAGTCGTTGGTACCGAAGGAGAAGTACTGAGCCTCGGTAGCGATGCGGTCTGCGGTCAGCGCAGCACGCGGGATCTCGATCATCGTACCGATCTCGAACTCTACCTCTACGCCGTACTCGGCGAACACTTCTTTCGCTACTTTCTGGATGATCTCTTTCTGCTGTTTGAGCTCATAAAGAATACCGATCAGCGGAACCATGATCTCCGGCATCGGGTTCTTGCCCTCTTTCTTCAACTCGCAAGCAGCGCCGAGGATAGCACGGGTCTGCATGGCGGTGATCTCCGGGAAGGTGATACCCAAACGGCATCCACGGTGACCGAGCATCGGGTTGTTCTCTGCCAACTGAGCTACACGGGTCTGGATCTCCTCAACGGAAACACCCATCTCTTTCGCCATTTGCTCCTGACCCTTCAGATGAGCAGACGGATGTTCACAGGCAGGCCGTCCATAGCGTCCAAGATACCTTTGAAGTCAGCCTTTTGGTACGGCAGCAGTTTAGCCAGTGCTTTCTCGCGTCCTGCGCTGTCCTTGGCGAGAATCATCTCACGCATAGCGATGATCTTCTGGTCGTCGAAGAACATGTGCTCGGTACGGGTCAGACCGATACCCTTGGCGCCGAAGGCGCGTGCTACGCGTGCATCGTGCGGCGTGTCGGCGTTGGTACGTACCTGCAGTTTGGTATATTTGTCGCAGAGGTCCATCAGCGCCTTGAAGTCACCGCTCAGCTCAGCTGCTTTCGTCGGGATCTCGCCTGCATAGACTTGTCCGGTCGTACCGTTCAACGAGATATAGTCGCCCTCTTTGTAGGTCACGTCTTCGATCTTCACGGTCTTAGCCTTGTAGTCCACGAGGATAGCGCCTGCACCGGAAACGCAGCATTTACCCATACCGCGAGCCACTACGGCTGCGTGAGAGGTCATACCGCCGCGAGCGGTGAGGATACCCTCCGCTGCGCTCATACCTGCGAGGTCTTCAGGACTGGTCTCGATACGAACCATGATCACCTTGTGACCATTAGCGTGCCATTCCTGTGCGTCATCTGCGTGGAACACGATCTGACCGCAGGCAGCACCCGGAGAAGCGGGCAGACCCTGCGTGATCACTTTTGCTTTCTTCAAAGCCTCCTTGTCGAAGACAGGGTGGAGCAGCTCGTCCAGTTTCTGCGGCTCACAGCGCATGATCGCCTCTTTCTCGGAGATCACACCCTCGCGGCAGAGGTCCATAGCGATCTTCACCATCGCCGTTCCGGTACGCTTACCATTACGGGTCTGGAGGAACCACAGCTTGCCTTCCTGTACGGTGAACTCCATATCCTGCATGTCGCGGTAGTGGTCCTCGAGTTTCTGCTGGATGGCGTTCAACTCGGCGTACATCTCCGGCATAGCCTCCTCCATCGAAGGATACTTAGCCAGACGCTCTTCCTCGCTGATACCGGCGCGCTCAGCCCAACGCTGCGAACCGATCTTCGTGATCTGTTGCGGAGTACGGATACCTGCTACCACGTCCTCACCCTGTGCGTTCACAAGGTACTCGCCGTTGAACAGGTTCTCTCCGTTGCCGGCGTCACGGCTGAAGCATACACCCGTTGCAGAGGTCTCGCCCATGTTACCGAACACCATCGCCATGACCGAAACAGCCGTTCCCCATTCGTCAGGAATTCCTTCCATCTTACGATAGAGAATCGCGCGCTCGTTCATCCAGCTGCGGAACACCGCGCAGATAGCACCCCAGAGTTGCTCCATCGGGTCGTCCGGGAAGTCCTTACCGGTCTGCGCTTTGATAGCGGCTTTGAAACGCTTAACGAGCTCTTTGAGTTCCTCTACGTTGAGGTCCTTGTCGAGCTTGACGCCACGAATCTCTTTTACTTCGTCGATGATTTTCTCGAACGGGTCGATGTCGGTTTTGTTCACCGGCTTCATACCGAGCACGACGTCACCGTACATCTGTACGAAACGGCGGTAGGAGTCATATACGAAGTGCGGGTTCTGCGTCTTGGCTACCATACCCTCGGCTACTACGTCATTCAGACCAAGGTTGAGGATCGTATCCATCATACCCGGCATAGACGCGCGCGCACCCGAACGAACAGAAACGAGGAGCGGGTTCTTCGGATCACCGAACTTGCAGTTCATCAATCCCTCAACGTGCTTAACCGCAGCGTTTACTTCCTCAGTGAGCTCAGCCACGATTTTCTCCTGACCTACC
>CADBVL010000033.1 GCA_902798015.1 uncultured Bacteroidales bacterium | reverse complement strand
CGACTCAAATTTTACTTCACGAATCATAGTCTCTCCTCCTTAGTTTTTGCGTGGATCAATCGATTTAACTGCACCTTGCTCTTTGGTCGTGCGGCCATAAGTACCGGTTACGCTCTTCAGAGCCTCGTCTGCCGGAACACCTTTCTTCACGGCGTCCATGAACTTGCCCATATGAACGTACTCGTATCCGCAAACCTCATTGTCCTCGTCGAGGAACTCCTTGGTGATGTAACCTTCGGTTAACTGCAGGTAACGAACGCCCTTTGCCTTGGTGGAATAGAGCGTACCGCACTGGCTAACGAGTCCCTTACCGAGGTCCTCAAGACCTGCACCGATGGCCAGACCGCCCTCAGAGAACGCACTCTGCGTACGACCGTAAACGATCTGCAGGAAGAGCTCGCGCATAGCGGTGTTGATTGCGTCACAAACGAGGTCGGTGTTCAGCGCCTCCAGGATCGTCTTGCCCGGCAGGATCTCAGCCGCCATGGCAGCAGAGTGCGTCATACCCGAGCAACCGATGGTCTCTACGAGTGCCTCCTCGATAATTCCGTCTTTTACATTCAGACTCAGCTTGCAGCAACCCTGTTGCGGGGCGCACCAGCCGATACCGTGCGTCATACCCGAGATGTCTTTGATCTCAGTAGCCTTCACCCATTTGCCCTCTTCGGGAATAGGTGCCGGTCCGTGCTTCGGACCTTTTGCTACAACGCACATTTCTTGTACTTCTTTCGAATAAATCATGTGTATTAAAATATTGTTTGTTAATAGATTTCTTGCTTCACACCTTTTGCGACTGCAAAAGTACTACTTTTTTTTGACATACGCAAGAAAGTACGTTATTTTTGTCAAAAATAATCATTTTTGTATTGTTGAATTTGCATAATTCAAAAAAATGTTGTATCTTTGCATCGAATTTCCAAGGCTCCGTTTTTTCTTTCATTTTCCCCGCATAGGTAGCCAAATCAGACTGGTGTGAAGAAGCCAATTGACTTTTGGCTTCGAAATAGGGTGGAGAATGTCCAGTGGACATTCGAATAGAGAAGCTGGAGGGGAGCCAAAGCCGACCGAGAACGTCTCGTACGATGATTAAGCACCATGGGTGCGCAAATCAGACTAACGAGACACTAACGAGACAGAATCGGATCGGGGTAATCCCGAGAGCGGATCGGAGGCAAATCGGACTAAAACACCAACCATATGGCAAAAGCTACACTCGACAAGAAATTCAAAACCTACACGGGCAAACTGCCGCCTAACGGTCATCGTTTCTATCTCACCAACCGTTTCGGTCAGGAGGTCATTTCGCACATGCCCGAACACCGCGATCCGGACTCCGTTACTCCGGCCCAACGGCAAGCCTTCCAACTCATCAAAGAAGCGTCAGCCAAAGCCGACGCCGATCTCCGCGACCCCGTCAAGCACGATGAATGGCTTCAAAAATGGCACGACTCGCTTTCCAACCGTCGTGCCAAACACTACAAAACCCTCCGCGGCTTCGTCATCGCCGCCTACCGCCAGCAACTATAATCTTCTGTCGTTATGGCTCGCGGTGTAGGCGGTCTACCGCTTCGCCGGCACTCTCTCCGCGTTCGTGCCATTATTCGCCGCGTCCCGTCCGTCATATTTGCGTCATGTTGCACAAGGCCGCAAAAGATGCCGTCCCGCCCGTGACGCGCTCAATGCGGCCGTAGCCCATGCGACAAGCAAAGATTCTTGGCATTTCCGCCGACTATTAGTCGGCATCAAAATAGCCGTAGTTCTCACCACGGCTATTCTTTCTTCTTTTCTAAGCTCATTGAATGAGCTGCTCTTTACTTTACCTCTTGGCCTTGAATAGTAAACGTCTTATCGTTACTATCAATCAGCACTTGATCTTTGTGTAGATACTTGCGAGCATTTTGTCGCGGTGCTGATACATCGCTTACATCAGTAGCCACACCATTACCGGGAAGAGAATAGACGTCGTATTTATAATTGTTATTTATAATCCCCAATAAGTACTTATCTCGAACTTTCAGAAGAATACAATCACTAAGATAAGAATTGCTACTATAACAGTCCATTGTTGATAGGATAGTTCCACTCTCAGTAACAATTTCATGTTTATTAGTTACTGTATTTAATCTTAACCATGCCCACTCTCCATTGTTTGTAAAAATATTACGAGAAATAAAAGCTATTTGTTCAAGTTTAGAAACTCCTAGTTGTGCGAGAGTAAAGGATTTTACTAAAATTAAATCCTCATCATAAATATACAACGTTTGCTGTAAATTATCACTCGTTTTGTCATCTAAAATATAGTCTCCTATTACAAACCAATTCACGTTTTCTAAATAAAACACATAGCTCCTACTAGTAGATCTTTGTACTTCTACGTTACTTCCTGCCACTAAATTGACATCCGATTGCAATAAAGTAATTTGCGCATTCGTAAATATAGCAACCCAAAGTGTTGCAATTATAAAGAGAGATCTTTTCATGTTGTTTGTTGGCGGTTATATCCCATCGCCTCATCGGATTTAATTAGTATTAGTTTGTATTGTTAATAAATACTCACACGAAAAACGCGAGCCAACTGCTATTGGTTCGTTCGGGCTACCACACCCATAGTGTCCAAATGTGCAGAAAGCTCACGCGTAAACGTGAGCGTTTCGCCTATTCTCGGAACACTAATTCAAATTGTGGTTGTATGAACGAATCCTCAAATAAAGCAAACGCTTATTTTATCATTTAGCGCACTCTTGCGCTTGTCCTTGCTTATTTATACTGCTAAGCTCAGTGTTCTTGCTTGCCCGGAGTGCTCGGAAGCACCGTCCGCAAGCGACGATAGTTTTTAAAATTCGTTGCAAAATTACAACAAATGTTTGAAACATACAAGTTTTTCTTCGAAAAAAGTGATTTTTGTTTGGTGGTTAGCGGAAAAAAGTGTAATTTTGCAGCGTCAAAAGGAAAATGTCTTATGAAACGAATTCTCAGTAGATTTGGATGCGTGGTTATAATGACGCTCGCTCTCTGCGCTTGCTCTGTGCTACAGGCCGTCAAGCTCAAGGACTGCACTTATGAATATAGCCATCTTTCGGATGTCACTTTCTTGGAAATGACACGCAGCGAACTGCTGAGTATACAAGGAATAGCGCGCGTCACACGCTTTGTCATGAACCCTACAGACGATGTCAAAATGGGTTTCACGCTTCATATGAAAGTGACCAACCCCAATAAAGGCATCGCTTCCATGGAACGGCTTTATTACACGGTTTGTCTGGATGACTCGCTTCAAGTAGCCGCGGGTTCGGTGCCGGAGAATTTTACGGTGCTCGGTGGTACGTATGCCGATTTGGCGCTGCCGCTCAGTTTTAGCATGAACCAACTCTTCTCGGGACGCAGCAAAACCAGCGTCCGTAAACTGGCATGGAATATGATTGGACGTGGCGATTCGCCCAGCAAAATCACGGTCAATCTGCGCCCTGTTATACGTGTGGGAGGCGCTGCTATGAGTATTCCTAAAAGTATTCCGCTGACTTTCGAATATCCTATTCTTGAAGCGGTGAAGGCAGAGGATAACTGACTATACTGTCGCACACACCCCTCGGGTTGCGAAGCAACGGTCTCGTCGAGTAGAAACACTCACCGGTTATCTCAGGGATGGTGCGGTTGAGTTGCATTTGACGGCTTATCTCGTTGCCTTTTCCCCACGGCGTCTTGGGTGAAGCGTTTTCGAGTCGGTAAGGCGCCATGCCGATATATAACTTGCAGTCCGTGCCGCGCACCTCGTTCGCCCACCAGTGCGCGAGTACTTCATAGTCTGCTACTTTCTTGCCGATCTCCCAATAGAGTTGCGGCAGTACATAGTCAATCCATCCGGCCTGAATCCACAGGCGGATATTCGCATATAAATCGTCGTAATTGGTAATGCCGGCTGTTGTGGCACTACCCGTCGAATCGACGTCCGCGTTCCGCCAGACACCGAAAGGCGAGATGCCGAACTGCACGTCCGGACGGCAGTCACGAATGGTGGCGCTGATGTCTTGAATGGCCATGTCAACGTTATTGCGCCGCCATTCTTTGATGTCCTCATAGCCGCGCGGCAAACGAGCGAAAGTGTGCTCATCCGGCAGTGCTTTTCCACCCGCAGGGTACGGGTAGAAATAATCGTCCATGTGAATCGCCTGAATATCGTAGCGCTCCACGATATCTTGTACTATTGTACAAATCCATTCGCGTGTCTCGTCCAGTCCCGGATCAAAATACCACTGTTTGTTATAGCACCAGAACCAGTCGGGGTGACGTCGCATGATATGGTTCGGCGCGAGAATAGAAGTGTCGGTTGTGGCGAGGTTGACGCGGTAGGGGTTGAGCCATACATGTACTTCCATGTTGCGTTGGTGCGCCTCGTCTATCGTCCACTCCAAGGGGTCCCAAGGTGTCTGTTCGCCCCAACTGCCCTGCACGCCGGTCAGCCAGTGCGAGACGGGTTCCAACTCGCTATAATAGAGTGCGTCGGCTGTAGGACGGACCTGGAAGATAATCGCGTTGATGCCGATGGTATGCAGCGAGTCGAGCAGGAAAAGCATCTCAGTCTGCTGCTTTTCCGTATTTCCCACCGCTTCTTTGGACGGCCAGTCGATGTTGGCGACCGTTGCTATCCATGCGCCGCGGAATGTTATTTGACCAAAGACCGCTATGTTAAAGGACAAAAGACAAAAGACTAATATGTTACGCAATTTGGCCATTTTCTACATGGAATATTTTGGCATCGGGCCCGGGTTGAATGATTTCAGAGAGGTGTTGACGGTCGGTGTCGGTGATAAAGATCTGTCCGAACTGCTCGCCCTGCACCATCGCGACGATACGTTCCACGCGTTCGCTATCCAGACGGTCGAAGATGTCGTCCAACAACAATATCGGCGCCTCGCCCGTTGTATCGGCTAAGTACAAAGCCTGTGCCAATTTCATCGCGAGCACAAAAGTGCGTTGCTGTCCCTGGCTGCCCACTTGCTTGAGCGGGTAGTCTCCGAGCCGCATGTCGAGGTCATCTTTATGCGGTCCTTGACTGGTCCATCCTAATATCAAATCGCGTTTGCGGGTGCGAAGATACGCTTCGCGTAACTCGCGGTCTTGGAGCTGTGAGATGTAGCGGAGATTGGGAATCTCCGCATTGAAAATGGGAGATTGGGAGTTGGTGATAAGCTTGTACACTTCCGCAAAATAGGGCTCGAACTCTTTAAAGAAATCCGTCCGGGCTTTGAAGATATACTCTGCGGGTTCGATCATTTGCCATTCGAGCACTTCCAGCAAATCGTCCGGAGGGTTGGGGGCGTCGGCGTATTGTTTGAGTAAGGCGTTGCGTTGCTTGAGCAGCGCATTGTAGGTTGCCAGACAATCGAGGTATTTCCTGTTTCGTTGTCCGATCACGACATCCATAAACCTGCGCCGTTCGTCCGATCCTTCTTCTATGAGTTGGTGATCTGCCGGACAAACCATCACGAGCGGTATCAATCCGATATGATCCAATAAACGCGGATAGTCTTTCTTGTCCTTCCTAAACTGCTTCTTCACACCTCTCCGCAGACCGCAGGATATAGAAAAGGAATTATCCCCCTTCCCTTCAGGGAGGGGTTGGGGGTAGGCTTTGTATACCCCCTGCACCATGGACATTTGTTCGCCGTGGGTGATGTTGAGGCTGTCCTGGGACGTGAAAGCGGACTTGGTGAAACTCAACAGATAGATGGCATCGAGGACGTTCGTTTTTCCTTGTCCGTTGAGCCCAACGAGACAGTTGTATTGCGATAGTTGAGGATATTTAATGAAATTAAATTCAATTAAAAATTAAGACTTTAAAATTGACGAATTAGGCGTACATATTCACGTCCTCGGCGGTTATTTGCGGTCCGGCAAGGATAATAAGGCGCTCAATCACATTGCGCAGTTGGCGGATGTTTCCTGTCCACTCTCTGGATTGCAGTGCTTTGATAGCCTCTTCGTTGAAAGTCTTTGGGGCGATGCCTTGTTCGTTACAGATCCGTCCGGTGAAGTGCTCTACGAGCAAGGGGATGTCTTCCAACCGGTCTTTGAGGGGCGGCACGGCAATCGGAATGACATTAAGGCGGTGGAACAAGTCTTCGCGGAAGTTGCCTTCGGCTATTTCTTTCTGCAGGTCTTTGTTTGTAGCCGCCAGCACACGGACATTGACTTTGATGGGTTTGTCGGAGCCGACCCTCGTAATCTCGGATTCCTGCAGTGCCCGCAGCACTTTGGTCTGCGCCGCCAGGCTCATGTCGCCTATCTCGTCAAGGAAGAGCGTACCTCCATCGGCTTGCTCGAATTTGCCTGCACGGTCTTTGATGGCACCGGTGAACGAACCTTTCATGTGACCGAAGAGTTCGGATTCGATCAGTTCTGAAGGGATAGCCGCACAGTTGACTTCGACCATCGGTCCGTTAGCACGTGTCGAATGTTCATGGATGAGATGTGCCACTACTTCTTTTCCCGTACCGTTGGGACCGGTGATGAGTACACGCGCCTCTGTGGGTGCGACCTTGTCTATTATCTCGCGTACGCGGTCGATAGCTGCACTCTTGCCGATCATCCGTGGTCCGTGGTCCGCCACTTTCTTGCGCAACTGTTTGGTCTCTTGTTTAAGCGATTTGGACTCTAACGCATTTTTTGTTGTGATAAGGATACGGTTGAGGTCTAAGGGCTTGAGCAGGAAGTCATACGCACCGATTTTGAGGGCTTGTACCGCCGTCTCTACATCGCCGTGACCGGAGATCATGACAATCGGCGTATCAATCGCTTCTTCGCCTTCTTTGAGTGCTTTTAGCACTTCAATACCATCCATCTCCGGCATCTTGATATCAGAGAAGATGAGGTCAAATGTCTTGGCCTGCGCCATCTCCAAACCCTGCTTACCATTCTCGGCTACCTCTACCTCATGTCCCTCGTCGGCGAGGATCTCGCGAAGGGTATTCCGAATGCCGCGTTCGTCGTCTATAATCAGTAATTTTGCCATAATTCCAAATGCATTGCCAAATTTGGTGCAAAATTACAACAAATTTTTTAAATTTGCAAGATTTTTAGCGAAAAAAGTAGTCTAAGCTCGCTTAAGTGTACTTCGTTCGCTAAAAAGATTGTAGTTTGTACGTTAGTGCGAACGTAATTTCGGGGGAAGATTGTAGGCGATAATCGTGCGCAGCTAACAAGTCCTACAATCAGGCGGAGTCCGAATATATTTTTTTCTGAATTACACAAATAATTTTATTATTTCGCAAAAAAAAGCATTTTTTATTTGGTCATGTCAAAAATTATGCCTACCTTTGCACCGGAAAATGGTCACAAATTAACATTTTATGTTACATAACATATTTTAACCCAATTTATTCATTTAACTAAACATGAAGGTTCGTGCAAGTCGAGTGTAAGCTCGCTTATGCAACTCGACGAAGCCGAAGCTCCAGAATTTTAAATCATTAAAATTATGAAAAAGTTTTTTACTTTTGTCGCAGCGTTGATGGCGGTTGTAGCTGTCAATGCAACTGTTGTTACGCTCAGCCCGTCTGATTTTACGGCGGTTGACCCGGCAGCGGCAGTTAATCAAACTGTAAAAGGAATTACGGTTGCCATTGAAAATGGACTTATCAATGACTCGCAAATTCGTATTTACAAGAGCAAAAAAATTACGATTTCGGCAGAGAGCGAAATCTCCGGTATCGTGTTTACTTGTACCGCTAATGGTGCAGCGCAGTATGGTCCTGGTTGCTTTGAGGCACAAGATGGTTACACCTTTGAAGAAACTGGTAAAACCGGCACATGGGCTGGTACTCCTGCTACTTCGGTAGCATTCAAGGCTTCCTCTAACCAAGTACGTGCTACGAAGATTGAGGTGTACTTGGATGGTGAGACTCCGGGAATCCCGACTCCTCAAGAAGCTATTAAGGTAGATGTAGCCGGTGCTATCGCTGCCGGCCAGGCATTGGCAGACGGCAAGACCTCGGAAGAACTGTATGAAGTTACCGGTTTTGTAGTTAACGCTGAGCCGTATAGCACGGAGCACAAGAACCAAATCTGGTGGATGGCTGATGATGCAGAGAATACGGGCGCACAGGAGTTCGAAGCTTATGCATGTACGGTTAGCGAGAACAATGTACAGATGCAGGTTCTCAATGGTGATAAAGTTACCTTGACCGGTAATATCACGAAGTTCATTGATAAGAAGAACGACAATAAGGTTATCATTGAGATCAGCAAAGGAACTGCTGTATTCGTAAGCAAGGCAGAAGGCGACCACTCTATCAGCGGTGACACTCCTGCTCAAAACTTGGATACGATCACTGTAGCTAAGGCTCTGGAAATCGGTGCTGCATTGGATAAAGATGGAAAGACCGATGTCGCTTATGTTATCGAGGGTTATGTTTCTGACATTGTTACCTACTATGACCCGACCAGCGATTTCGAGACCTTCTGGATGACAGATGATAAAACCAGCACGGCTAAAACCAACGCTGATGGTGCATTTGAAGTGTACAAAGGTAACCCGGTACAGAAGATGGAAGCCGGTTTGCACGGACACGTATATGTTACTGCTAAAATCACCAATTATAACGGAACCACTATTGAAACTTCCGGCTCTGCATCTGTTAACATTGTAGAGCAAGGAACAGTTGACGAGGTTGAGGCAATTACTGTAGCAAAGGCGCTGGAACTTGGAGAAGCATTAGCAGACAAGGGAACGACAGAGAAACGCTATGAGATAACCGGTTATGTATCGAATGTATATAACTTCCTCAACCCGGATTACGGAAGTGAGACGCTGTATATCTCTGACGATCCTGAGAGCACTTCTACGGAGAATGCATTCCAGATTTATCGCGGTAAACCGAGCACCAAGACTGCTACCGGTCTGCACGCAAAAGTGAAAGTGGTTACCAAGATTAAGAAATATGGTTCCACTATTGAAACAGATGGTTCTACTATTCCGTTCGAAGTACTTGAGGCAAGTACGTTTGTTCCGGATACCGTCAGCATAGAAGAAGCGGTTGAAATTGCTCAGGTATTGGCAGAAGGCAAGAAGACTCCGGTATATTATGTAGTGAAAGGTTTCATCCAAGAGCCGGGTACGTTTGATTCACAGAACAGCAACGCAACCTTCAAACTCTCTCAATTCCCGAATGAAGCAGAGGGTCCCGTTACGGCTTATCGCGCAACCGTTCTGAAAGCAGACGCAGAGAAAGTGGCTGTGAAGAACAACTACGTGAACGTAACTGGTTATCTGATGAAGAAGGGTGGTGCTCAGATCGCACAGGGTGCTATCACTGCTTTCGTTGAAGCTCCGCAAATGGATACCATCCACGTGGACGTAGCTGGAGCTATAGCAGCTGGTCTGGAATTGCCGATGGGGGGTAAATCGGATCGTATCTATGCTGTTACCGGTTTTGTAAACTTCGTATCTGAAGAGTTTGCAGAAGGCGTAGAGTCGTTCTTCCTGGCAGATGATGCAGCAAGTGAGGCATATAACTTCTTTGCATCTGCCGCTTCGATTGAGAAAGCCGTTGAGGCCGGTGCTAAGGTAGAGGTAGTTGGCCGCCTGCAGAACGCTGACGGCGAGACCATTACCATTGAGAATGGTCAAGCTCGCTACATCCCGGGTGAGGGAATCGAGAATATCGTGCTGACCGAGAAGGCTCAGAAGGTTGTTGTGGACGGCGTCATCTACATCGTTCGTGACAATAAGATGTTCAACCTCCAAGGTGCACAAGTTCGTTAAGCAATCGCACTTGCGAATAATTTGGGGAGGCTTCACGGCCTCCCTTTTTTTGTCATATAGAGACAACAAGGAAACTATAAAAGTGAAAAAAGTTTCCAAAAAACTTGCATATGTCGAAAAAAAGCAGTACCTTTGCAGCCGTTTTGTGAAGAACGATGTCTGAAAATCAACGAATACATATTATCAAGACGGCGGGAGAGATGTTCTTTCGCTTGGGAATTCGCAGTGTGTCCAATAGATGATATCTGCCGCGAATTAGGTATGTCGAAGAAGACTTTCTACGTCTATTTCGAATCAAAGGATGCGCTGATAGAGCAAATGCTGCAGGCCAATTTAGATTACATGGCGGGGAAGATGGGAGAATTGGTAGCGCTGAAGGATTTCCGTCAGTTAGTCAAGGTCTTCATCAAACGCCAGGAAGCGGAGAAAAACGACGTGCGTCGTGTTCCGCAGTTGGTATATGACCTCAAGAAATACTATCCTCGTCAGTTTGCGGATTTCCAAACAAAATGTTTCGAGACCCAGAAAAAATATATCATGCAATATTTGGAGCAAGGAGTGGCGCAGGGTCTCGTGCGCGCGAACCTTAATATGGAATTAACGGCTGTGCTGTTTGCGAAGATTCACAGCGATGCGATTCGAGACTTTGAAGTGATAGAGGCGCACAACCACAACATGCACCAATTAGCGCACACCGCAATGGATGTGTTCGTGAGAGGTGTGCTGAGTGAAGAAGGAATGAAACTTTTTGAGAGTTGAGAATACGTTATTACGTAATTACGGTATTACGAAAAAAATCAATATAGATATATGAAGAAACTTATTTTAATGATGACCGTGCTGCTCGCGATGAGTACAGCGGTAATGGCGGAAGACCATGTGATGGCGGCTACCCGTAATTCAAAACGGACTCAAGATAGCGTACCGCCCGTGTTGCGTTTGTCGCTCAAGGAGGCACAGGAGTACGCTGTGAAACAAAACCGCACCTTGCGTAACGCTTCCCTGGCCGTTCAAGAGGCATACGCACAGCGTTGGCAAACCATCGCTTCCATGTTGCCGCAGTTAGACGGGACTTACAACTTCACTAACTACTGCGGTTACAGCGCGACGATGTCGATAGGCGGTGTAGAAATCCCTATCAACATGCCGAACGTAGGCGCATTGGGTGTGACAGCTTCGGTAGGGTTGAATGGTCAAGGTATAGTTGGGGTATTGCTTAATAATGTGGCCATCAAGATGAAGAAAATCGCTCTTGAGAAGTCCGAAGACGAACTGCGCAGCAGTGTTATGAGCGCGTATGTCTCCGTCTTGGCTCTTCGAAGTATCACCGGCCTTTTGGACTCCAGCCTCGTCAATATCCAAGAACTTGAGCAAATGACCCAGAATGCAGTCAATGTAGGAGCAGCCGAGCAGACATCAGCGGATCAGATACGCGTACGAGTGAATACGCTCAAAAATAATATCAATGCCCAAAAACGAAATGTCGAACTGGCAAACAACAGTCTCAAAGTGCTGTTAGACGTGCCGGTAGAGACCGAACTGATTCTGACGGAAAACATGGACGATGTTCTTTCACCGGAACGGGTACTCGACCTGTTGAGCCAGAATTTCGCTCTGGAGAACAATCTCAACTACCAATTACTCCGTCAGCAAGTAGAACTCGCCAAGCGCAATGTGCACATGGCAGGCTGGGCGTATGGTCCTACTTTAGCGTTCGCTTATAACTATCAGAACCAGACCTATTACGGCGATGGAGGTATGCGTATGACGCCTCCGAATGTGGTACAGGTGACAGTCAAGATGCCGCTCTGGTCATCCGGTAAGCGTGCGGCAGGCGTAGTGGAGAAGAAGATCGCTCTTGAAGAAGCGAAGAACACTTTCTCCGAGACTTCTGACAATCTTGAGATACAGTACCGCCAACTTTGTTTCAATCTTACCAATGCGTATGAGACCTATCTCAACGAGAAAGATAATATTGAGGTTGCCCGGCGTGTGTTCAACTCCTCTACGGAAAAATTCAAATGGGGTGCTACGTCGAACCTGGAACTCACAAACGCATCCAACGACCTTATCAATGCGCAATCAACCTACGTGCAAGCGATGCTGAACCTTATCAATGCGCAATCCGAACTCGAAGAGTTTCTTAATAAATAATTACGTTACCACGTAATCCCGTTATCACGAATAAAAAACATCAACTATATGAAAAAGATTTTTATTTACACCCTTGCTGCGCTGACCCTCATGGCTTGCGGCAGTAAGGAGACCACGACAACCGAAGAAGAACGCGTAGAGCAAGTACGCACCGTGGTTCTTCATGCGCAAGAGATTGAGCGTGAGATTTCCGTTTCGACCAACCTGCAAGGTTACCTGACGCAAAATGTAGCACCTTCCCTAACGGGTAAGATTGAGCACATCTACTGCGAGGTCGGTGACCGCAAGGCAGCAGGTGCAGATCTGGTCTGCATGGACCAAACGCAGTACAAGACCACAAAGATCTCATTAGCCAACCTGGAGATTGAGAAGAACCGTGTGGAAATGCTCCTTAAGACAGGATCGGCTACGCAACAACAGTACGATCAGATTCTCACGCAGTATAACTCGACCAAGGAGCAATTGGAGTTTCTTGAGAAGAACACATACGTGAAAGCTCCGTTCAGCGGTGTTATTGCTGCGAAGAACTACGAGGATGGCGAGTTGTACAGCGGTCAGCCTATCTTAGTGCTGACCCAGATCGACAAACTGAAAGCCCTTGTCGCTATTCCGGAAAGATATTTCCCGAACTTCAAAGCCGGTATGAAACTGACGCTGACTTCGGAGATTTATCCCGAGCAAGTCTTCCCCGCTACAGTGGAAGTTGTTTATCCGACCATCGATGCTACGAGCCATACATTCCAGGTGAAGATAGTGATTCCGAATGGCAAGAATCTGCTTCGTCCGGGTATGTATGTGACAACTACGATCGGTTTGGGTAAAGCAAAGGCAATAGTAGCGCCGTATCAGGCGGTAGAGAAACTCGTCGGCGCGAATGACCGCTATGTATTTATCAACGAGAACGGTCGTGCCAAACGTGTAGGCGTAGAATTGGGGCAGCGCTTTGACCAGAATATCGAACTTATTTCACCGGAGATTGTGGACGGCGTAGAAATGGTGACTGTAGGTCAGCATAAACTCGTAGATGGCGTTAAACTCAACGTAGTAACAGATTAATATTATGGCAATCTATAAAACAGCAATTGAGAAACCGGTAACAACCGCCCTGATCTTTGTGGCGGTTATTGTCGTGGGTATCTACAGCTTCATCAAACTGCCGATAGATATGTTCCCGCAGATGGATCCTCCGTATATTACGGTGATGACTACCTATCCGGGTGCTTCGGCCAGCGAGATGGAGACGAATGTTACCAAATACATGGAAAATGCTTTGACCTCTGTGGATCACCTCAAGCATATTACATCGCAATCCAAAGACAATATGTCAATGGTAATGCTCGAGTTGGAGTGGGGTGCCAACATGGACGAAGCAGTGAATGACGTGCGCTCGTACGTCGATATGACGAAGAGTAACCTGCCGGATAACTGCGGAACACCGATGATATTCAAACTCTCGACATCCGCCATGCCGGTTGCGCAATACTCTATTACGGCCGATGAGACGTACGCAGGTCTGGATAAGATCATGAATGACGAGGTCATTCCGCAGCTGAACCAGATCGACGGTATCGGAAATATCTCGTTATCGGGAGCGCCGGATCGTTATGTATATATCAATATCGACCAACAGAAACTGGATGCTTATGGATTGACGATCGAGCAGGTGGGACAAGTGGTGCAAGCCAATAACCTCAACCTATCTTCGGGAACTATCAAGATGCCGCAAGAGCAGTACCAAATGCAGGTTCGCTCGGAGTATATCGAGAGTTCGGAGATCGAAGACTTGATGGTAACGATGACACCGCAAGGCCAACAGGTCTTTATTCGTGACATCGCAACCGTCAAAGATACTATCAAGGACCTGTCATTGGACGAGAAGACTAACGGACGCGAAGCAGTTCGTCTGATTATTGCCAAGCAGACCGGTGCTAATACCGTCAAGATTTGTAAAGACGTACGTGAAGAGTTGGCGAAGATCCAAAAACAGTTGCCGTCCGATGTGAAGATAGAGAAGATCTATGACCTGAGTGATACTATCCAGAACTCCATCAACTCGTTGGAGGAGTCGGTGATGTACGCCTTGTTGTTCGTTGTATTGGTTGTGCTCTTCTTTCTGGGTAAATGGCGCGCAACGCTCATCATCGGTATAACGATTCCTATCGCGTTGATAGTGGCCTTTATCTACTTGGGTGTTGCCGATTCATCGCTTAACATCATCTCGCTCTGTTCGTTAACCATCGCAATCGGTATGGTAGTGGACGACGCGATTGTGGTGCTGGAGAATATCACCCGTCACGTAGAACGTGGCGAGGATCCACACGAGGCGGCTATCTACGCAACGAACGAAGTGTGGGTATCCGTTATCGCGACGACCCTTGTGCTTGTAGCCGTATTCGTTCCGCTGACGATGCTGAACGGTATGGCGGGTATTATGTTCCATGAGTTAGGATGGATCGTGACGGTCGTTTGCTGTACATCTACGCTCGTCGCTATCTCGTTAACGCCGATGCTCTGTTCCAAACTGTTGAAGGCAAAGAAAGTGCATGTAGATGAAGAAGGAAACCTGGTGGATGACGAAGCGGACAAGAAGAGTTGGTATGACCGTACCGTAGTGCGCATGCTTGATACAATCGATATGTATTATGCGCGCTCATTGGGTTGGTGTCTCAAACATAAGGCGCTTACTATTCTTATCATCTTCGGTACATTCATCCTCTCGCTACTGCCTGTTATCACAGGTCGTATCGGTACGGACTTTATGCAAGAGCAGGATAACGGTCGTTTGTCTGTAACCGTCAAACTGCAGCGTGGTACGCGCATCGAGGAGACCCTGAAGACCGCGCGCCAACTGGAGACACGTTTCATGGTTCTCGTACCGGAGATCGAACTGATCAACACTTCTGCAGGCTCGAATGACGATGCTACGATAGCGGCATTGTTCTCGAGTACGATGAATAACAAGATCTCCATGACCGTTCGTCTGCCGAAAAAATGGGAGCGTGACAAGACGGTATGGGAGATAGCGGAGATTCTACGTCAAGAGATGGCGCGTTATCCGGAGATTGTAGAATATCAATGTCAGGTAGCCTCAAACGGTCCCGGCGGTGGTGGCGGTAATACCGTGAACGTGGAGATCTACGGATATGATTTTGATAAGACGAGCCAGCTCGCGGAGCAGACGCGCCGCTTATGTATGGCTTTGCCCGGTGCGCGCGACGTCAATATCAGCCGTGAGGATGACCGCCCGGATATCAAGATCACCGTAGATAAGGAAAAAGCTTCCCGTCTCGGACTGAGTTCCGCAACCATCTCAACGTATCTGCGTAACCGTGTAGCGGGTATGAACTGCGGCTATCTGAAAGACGATGGTTCGGAGCATGATATCGTAGTGCGTTTGCAAGAAGAGGACCGTAATTCCATCTCGGATATCATGGACCTCACCATCCCGACTCCTACAGGAAAGAAAGTGAAGTTGAGCGAGGTGGCTTCTATCGGAGAATATTGGGCTCCGCCTACCATTGAGCGCAAGAGCCGTCAGCGTATCGTAACGGTTAAAGTAACACCGTATAATACCTCTTTGGGTGAACTCGCAGGCCAGATTGAAGCGAATGTACTGCCTCAACTGGATCTTCCTACCGGTTATACTACGCACCTTGCCGGAAACTACGAGGACCAACAAGAGACATTCAGTGATATGATCTTGCTGATGGCTTTGATTATCCTGCTTGTATATATCACGATGGCTTCCCAGTTCGAGAGCCTGCGCATGCCGGCTATCATTATGCTGACCATCATTCCTGCCTTTACGGGTGTGATCCTTGCGTTGTGGATAACAGGTCGCTCGCTTGATATGATCGGAGCGCTGGGTGTGGTACTGCTCGTAGGTATCGTGGTGAAGAACGGCATCGTGCTTGTGGATTATATCAACCTGATGCGTGAGCGTGGATACGAGCTCAATCAGGCGATTACGATGTCCGGTCGTAGCCGTATCCGCCCGATTCTTATGACAGCCTTCACGACCATTCTCGGAATGGTGCCGATGGCCGTGTCCAACGGTGAAGGAGCAGAGATGTGGCAGCCGTTAGGAATCGTTGTTATCGGAGGTCTAACTATTTCGACCTTCCTGACCTTGTATCTCGTGCCTGTGCTATACGGCTCAATGACCAAGCATGGTGACCGCGACAAGCAGGAAGCGCTACGCAAGAAATTTATCTTTATGGATATTAAGGTAAAGAAGGAGGAAAAGGCATGAAAAGCGTAATGATTGTTTTCAACCAGGCCAATACGGGTCGTGTAGAATATATGTTAGATGTGCTTGGCATCAAGGGCTTCACGTTCTTCGAGCAAGTACAGGGTCGTGGTACCAATGGCGGTGAACCCCGCCGTGGTACGCACGCATGGCCTGAGATGAACTCCTGCGTGATTACCATAGTAGAGGACGAGCAAACGGCTCCGCTGCTTGAAGCAGTGAAGAAACTCGACTTGCGTAATGAGGAGGTAGGAGTACGCGCGTTCGTCTGGGATATCGTCGCTACGGTCTAGATGTGGCGAATGATATAGTACGGAATATCCAGCGCCTGTACCTCCGCTTCATAGCGATCAAAAAGTTCTTTACGAATTGCTTCTGAACCATTGGAGCGGGCAGGGTCAGGCACCCAAGCAATATCCGGATAGGTCAGTAAGTAAACATCCATCGGAAAACGGTGGATGTTTTCGTTTAACCATTCCGGAACGCGGCCAAAGGTATAGTCGAACCACACCTTGGTGATGATGAGTTCGGTGTCGAAGATGTACAGGTTATTGGTTACGGGTGACGTGTTACGGGATAGAGCCTCCAACTCTTCAATCTGGTGCCTGGCAAGGGCGCATAGTTCATCGAAGGTAACGTCTGTAGTTCCCTTTTTCTCTACGTATTCGCGCGCATATTCCGAGATGAGCACACCGTTGTACCGCTTTGCCAGATAGCGCGCCAATGTGCTCTTGCCACTGGATTCAGGTCCTATGATACCTACTTTGAAGCTTTCAGAATTCAGCATTCAGTATTCCGATTTATCTAGTCAGCATGAGTTTGATATTCAGACCCACATTATCCGTCTTGACCGGGTAAGAGGATGAGATAAGCGGAGTGGTTCCCTGGTGGTCGTAGAAGAGTTGCAAGTTGATCTTCTGGCTCAACACATAGTCTGCCGAGATCTTAATGGCAAAGACTCTGTTACCGGACGACGCTTGCGTAATGCCCTCGTCAATTTTACGGAGCAGCATCTTCACATCTTTGTACGACAAGTCCACTTGTATCTTGAGGTCATTGCTTACTTTCTTTTGAACACCATCCTTATTCTTCGTGATGAAGTTGAGATTCTTGATGGTATAACCACCTCCGATGACGAACTCATCGGTGTGTCCTTCGGTCAGTTGCACGCTGGTGATATTGAGGGCGAGGTTACGTTGCTTACGGTATTCGGCTTTCACTGAGAGGGAGTTCTTCATCGTGAGATTCAATCCGATAAGCGGCGAGAACGCTTCGGTGAGCGTGACATTACTGATGTCGTATGCGGATGAAGGCATCGGAGAATCGGTAGCGACATTACGTACGAAGCCGACTCCGGTATTGTTATCCTCGCAGCCTACCCAGGTAGAGAATGAGCCATATGAACCCACTGCATATTTACAGGTGTATGCATGCGTGAGAATTACTGATTTGAAGTGATCTTTCATCCAAGGCAGTTTGCCTAAACCGTCGTATGTAACGGACCAGTTCGGTATGATTTTGAGGATACCCAGGAAGGGGTTGAGTCCGATGGTATGCGGGTTCTGTCCGGTATATGCGGCAAGGAAGGCGGGTACCAATACATCTGCCGAAGTAGAGCTGACGCGTCCGTGCTTATTCGGGTCGTATTTTGTGCCGGCCGGAATATCCTTCATGAATCCTTTACTCGGGAGCGTAATGCCGGTGTACTGATCCTGTACGCGGGCATGCATGATAGCACGATTCTCCAAGAAGCGGTCAAAAGCTGCATTAGCGAAGTTCTCTTCCTGCGAGCCTACACGAGAGAACATAGTACCGATAGCACATTGCGTGATATTAAACGAACCAGTTATCATCTCTTGCGGATCCTCGAAGGTATAGATGATGGAACTCGATTGCGCAAAGTACCGCTTTCCATTCAGTTGTACTTTAAGTCCAGGCAGAGGTTCGAGTGTCAGTTTGACATCGAAGTCCGAGGTGTGCGCACGAATAGCGGGTTGTACGATAGAGGTATCGCCTGTTAACCAGCCGTTTTCTTTTGCCCGCTCAATCATATTCGCAGGGATGAAACCGAAGGCGAAGTCATAACCCGGTGCCCATACGCCGTTCACCTTACATTGTCCCATAAATCCTGCTTCCGGTTCGAAGCCAGGGATAGTCATGGAGTTTGTCTCGCGGTAGGTAACTTGCAGGCGGCGTACCATCGTACCGAGGTAAGCAAACATATCTCCTGTGACTTGGGCCGGAGTTCGTTCGTTCGGGTCGCGTGTAGTGATGGTGATAGTCGCTTTGGCGCAGTCAGCCTTCGGCGTGATAGTCACTTTGGTATTTCCGTCCGGACGGAAGGAGACCGGGATGGCTTTTCCCGTCGAGTCAGCTACGCTTACGTTGAGCAACTCGGAATTCAGACGATGGGTCAGTTCAACGGCTTCACCTTTTTTCAGGGCAACGGTCTGGGTGTAGTTCTTCGGCTTGAAGTTACGTCTAGTATTTCGGCCGGAGTAACGCTGGGTCATCTGTTTCCAGTATTTGGATTTGCCATACCAAGTCTCGAAGTTAATACCTCCATCCACCTGCCATGACTGCATCGAACTAATCGTGTTACCACGCTTGATACCATTCGAGGAGGAGGCTGTACGGTTCCAATTATAGTTGGCGTTATAAGACGCATTGGCTGTGAGGGGATCGAGGTATGGGATGCGATTGAACGGCACATTCCAACTGGCGGTGAATATCTGCTGGTATGCATACGCGGAACCAAAACGCGCCAACGACCGCTGGATAGTGTCTCGCCAAGCCTCGTACTTGTCGTGGTTGAACTCCGGGTCGAAGTAGCGGTCGGTTAATATCTCCGGCGTATATTTACCTTCATCGATGATGGCGTTCATTGCCGATTGGAAGGTGAACTTCATGTTCTTCGTGAGGTCATATTTGATGTCCACATTACGATCCCATGTGAAGTCCTTGCTATAGGTCAAGTCCATAGCTTGGGCAGATGAACCGGCAAGGTCACGCATCTTCATGTGACTGAAGGTACGATGCATATTCATGCGGAAGGCCCAAGACTGCGGCAAGTAGTAGAAATTCATCTCTTTGAGGAACTTCACATTCTGCACCTTCTCTACTTTGCTGAACGGTTCCCAAGGTTTAGGATTGAAGTTGTACGCATATTGGAATGAACCCTTATGATCGGTATTGTAGTTGGTCTCCATCTCGGGCGAGTGTTCGGATTGCTTGTTATACGAAGCCGAGAGCGAGAAGTTCGCAGGATCGTAGAACATATCGCGTTTCTTGGAGTGGATATCCACTTTGAAGTTAGACAAGGAGAAGGACGTTGACTCATGCACGGTAGAGGTCATGGCTTTTATGGAGTCACGATCTGATTTCTGCTCGTATGTACTGAGTGTTTCCGCTAACTTCACATCCGTATCCAATGGGTCGTAATCCGGCGTCGTTGTCTCTTTGCTGTAGGATACGTAGAGCGGTATTTGCAGTTTTGCTTTTTCCGGGAAGAGTCGTCCGGCTTCCAATGCCGCGCTGACGGATATCTGGTAGAAATTATCCATATTCCGATCGAGGACATTGGCTTCGATAGATCCGTATCCGGCGGTTTCGAGTCGTCCGGCCACATTGACTTGCGCAATGTCACTGATAGCCAGTGCCGCATTCGCCATGGCAGCCACACCGCCTTGCTCATTGAATTGGCTGAGACGCAACTCATCGACCCAGATCTCTCCGGAGGCCTCATGCTGACCATTGTTACGCACACCAATCATGATGGATGCTACATCTTCGAGGGTAGGATTACCTAGGACGGTGATTTTATTCTGCGGGTGACCGGATGCTTCGTCGTACACGATATACGGGATGGTGTTGCTAACACCGGCACTTCCTGCCCGTTTGGCTTTATTACGCGCCAATTTCGCGTCCGTCAGCACTTTGAGGGCGAAGTTGAACATGTTCGCATCCGGCCAAACGAGTCGGCGATCCGCTTCAGAGTTGTTATTGTATAATCCCGGCGCTGTGAGGTGCAACGGAATTTCATATTCGTAGTAGTTATTCTTGAGGTCCGTACCCAATCGGATGAAGCAAGAGAGGTCTCCGTCTTTCAAGTTCGGGTCGAGGGCTGTCAGTTGCTCCGCATGGACGAACATCTGCAGGTTTTTATATTGCCGCATGTCATACGCGGTGTTCTTATACATAGCTCGTGAGTCATGGGGGCTGAGGTTCGTGACACGCAGTACCATGGATTGCTCGTTTTGCGCGATGAGTTGGGCTTGTCCCGGATCAGTCTGGCGGCTTACACCCGGCGGGAGAACATAGTTAACCGGCGTACGCGTACTGTTCTCCTCAATGTTCACAGTCTGCACGTCAATGGAAGCACCTGTATTAACCGGGACACCTACCGGCGCCAAGTCGCGTGTGTATTGACGCCATTCCCCGCGGACAAGATCCATTGTTGCAAAACGCAGGTACGTATCATGCGCAAAGCCCGTGAGGAAGATACGCATGAAGCGGATAGATTTCCAGTTGCGGATACCATTGATCTTCTGCACAGTCGCGCTGTCTCCGCGAAGAGGAATTTTGAACTGATACCAGGTTACATTGACTGTCTCTCCATTACGTAAGGTAACGGCGCTAATCTTTTTCTCTGTAATATGCTGTTTGCCTACCTCCAGCATGTCGGGGCGGAGGATAACTTTGTATTGGTAGTATTTCTCGTATTCATTGAGAGTGTTATCAAGGTTTACATCTTCAATATCCGGTTGCATGGTAGAGGCTGTTCCGTAACTCTCTGTCTGTTGCTCGGTAGCGGGGGAGTTGCCTTGTGTACCATTGAAGTGCTTGTAACGGTTGAGGATACTTACTTCCTGTTGGTCGAAGTCCGTGCCGCGATAGAAGTGGTAGTTATCACCTGCCGGGTCATTGAGCGGTGAGAATACATCTGTCTGCCACTGATTCAAAGTATCGGGGTTCACTTTCGCTTTCAGTGCATCCACGAAGGTTTTGTAAGCAGGCCAATTTTGTTCTTGCATATCATTCAGACCATTCAGACCGACATCTTGCATGGGGCGCGAACCGGGTTCGTTACTAAAGGCGACAACGGTACTTGTGGTACGCGGCACGTATCCCCAAATCGTGGAGTCCACACGACCTTTATCTTCGAGAGAGACAGGAAGACCATGCTCGAAGCCTTTCTTGCCGTCATGCAGGACATCTTCGCTGATATCACCAAGGTTGATGTACATCTCACCTGTATAATCCAACTCATGTCCCGGGTTCGTGAGGGCAGGATCCATCATCCAGAACTGGATATATTCGATGTTCGCTTTTTCGAAATCCGTGTTGTCCAAACGCCGCATCATACCTCCCCAGCGTTGCGTCGGGTTAGTCATCTTACCATCGAAGCCGATCTCATCGGATGCGATATTATACTGTCCGCGTTGTTCGGGGTAGAAAGCGAGGTTGAGAACCGGCAGTTTGGTGTCCACGTTGCTGGCTTCCTGTCTATTCGGATATATCTCGTCCTGATATACGATACGCGTGCGGTGGTCACTGAGGGCGGCCAAGTCGTTGCGTATATGTGCGGGCGTGTTGGTTTGCGGATAACCGAAGATCGGGTCAACGGTGTACCATGCCATGTGCGCACGGTTTTTGTTGTACGAGATATCATATGCCCGGGACTCCGTAAAGGTAGAAGGCGTTGAGGCCAGGAACCAATAGGTCGGGTAATGTACGTCTATATTGGTTGTGGTATTCTCAAAGTCATCGATGTAGGCTGTTCCCACCGATCCCACATCGTTGGTGTGACCTGGGATGAGATGCGCAAACTCCGCATTAATCGAGAAGGTGGACGGTGCGGTAGCAGTGATCCATGGAATCTTGTCAATGGCGTTGGTGAGCCATTGCATCTCTGTCTTCCAACTACCGTTTACGCCCCAAATCGTGTTGGCCAAAGGTTCGTAACCTGTGTTCACTTTCGTAGTGAGCGGTCGTTCGCGCAAGTGCATGATCGTACCGCCGATGACGAGGTCTTTGGAGAATTCGTATTCGAGATGAGCGCCAAAGAGCGACTTGCGTTGCATAGAGAACGTGCTCTGGTTCTCCAGTTTGACATCCACGTTTGTGCCGGACTCGAGAATCGAGGTGTTGAGGATGGTCACTGTTCCCATGGTGTAGTCCACGGTGTAATCCACGTTCTCTACGAGAGTTGCGCCTCCGGCGGTGACAGTGACGCTACCGCGCGGTATATTCATTGCTCCGAGGCGAATCTCGCTGCTGTTGGTACCTTTGTACTTACCGGTGAGGCGGAACTTGTTTTTCTCCGTCATCTCTTGAGCCACTATGAGGGTAGAGTCGTATAGCTCGGGGAAGCAGTATTTGGTTACCAAACGCGGGTCATTATTCAAAGCTTTAGCCAAGTGGGAGCCGAAGGGTTCCAATACCGGGAAGATGATTTTTCCGCTAGAGGAATAAACGGTAAGTCCTTCGATGTAGTCGAATCGTCCGTCAGGGCTGGCGTTATGCTTCTGGTCCAAGCGGTCAAGATTCATGACGCGCAGCAGTTGCTTGCCATTGATAGGTCCTTCGTCCAGGTATTGCATGTCCGTGCCGACGGAGTCGTTCCTATAGGTGACATAGAGTTCGAATTTATCCTGCGAGAGGCTTGTGGCCCCCAAGGAGTAGATATTCTTCATCATAAGGTCCCATGTGCCGCGGTTCTTTTCCCCCGGGGCATTTGCGCTTGACTTCAGCATCTTCAAAGCGAGTGCCGCCGGCGCGCGCAGTTCTTCTCCTCCGTCTGTGGAGAACTCACCCACTTGGTACACCTGGCCGTTATAGGTATATTCATAAGCAACGGCGAGGACTTCGTCCTGGTTCAGAGCGCTTTTGAGGGAGATGTATCCAAGGGCGGTATTGAGCGTATATTCGCTGCTGGTCAACAAGCGGGCAGATTCTATTTTCTCGAAGTCCACCCCACCGTGCATGTCGTTGAGTCCTTCCAGCGCCGTAGTTGTCTGCGAGAGATCGCGGAAGGGCGTTTGCTTGACCGTTTCATAGAGGGAGTTGGTGGTGTTATCAGGAACGGTCTTTCCTAATCGGTCCCAAGCGCGGTCGTGCGTGTGGTGACTGTTCTCACCGAGGTCCACAAAAGCCACGATGTTACGTGCCTGGTCATACGTACCACGTTTGTTTGTAATCCATACCTCAATCTTCGTTATCTGCACTCCACTCGCAATGTACGGCACTGTTTCCATCGCCTTTTCGAAATTATCGCGGAAGAAATGCGAGAGAAAGAAATGCCTGTTCTCATCGTAGTTGTCTCCGGCGATATCGAAACGTGTCATCTGCGCACCGCCCTGACTGCTGACCGTTTGGGCTTCACTATTCTGCTGTGAGATGAGTGCCTGGATTTTGAGTTTGCCGAATTTGAGGTTGGTTTTGATACCAAAGAGTGCTTTGCTGCCACGGATGAGAGACGAAGGCAGGTCGAGGGTTACGTTACCGGCTTCGATGGACTGAATGATATCATCCTCTTCGCCCTTGTAATTGAGTTTGAGGTTCTGCTGGTCAAAGGAGAAGGAAGCTTCGGTATTATAAGAGAGGTTGAAGTTGAGTTTTTGTCCCACTTTACCTTGCACACTTGCCTGGATCTTCTCATCAAAGTCGAAGATGTTGTTGTTGCGCGCGCGTACAGTAAGGGATGGGTTTCCGACATATTGGTGCTTGAATCCGAAGAGGAGTTCCGCTGATCCCTGCATCTTGAGTTGGACGCCTCCCGGGCCGAACACTTTATCGGCAGGACCGATATTGAATTTCATGTCGGTGATGTCGAACTTCGATTCGTTATTATGCTCGACCTCTCCGATTTTCTGTTGCCAGTATTTATGCATAATCTGCCTCTCGGCATACTGGTTATATTCCTCTTGCGTGAGCAGGTACGGAGTGGAGATGTCTGTATCCCCCATGCGTGTCCGTATGACGTACGTTCCTGTCTCGGGTTGGTATTCCACAGTGGTGGTGATGTTCTCCGGATCGTTGAGATCGATGGAAGAAACGGGTTGTGTGAGTTCTCCGTAGTTCTGCGCGCCGAGTTGTTTGACGTTGGTAGGCGCCCAGATGGCACTATCGGTGAGGGTGATGATGTCTGCCACGTCTTCCGGAACGGCTTCACCGGCAGCAACGGCCGCATCGCGTTTAGCTTTGGCTTCTTCGCGGACTTTTTTCTCCGCCTCCTGCCGTGCTTTCTCTTCCGCTCTGGCTTTCCTCTCCGCTTCTTTCTGCGCTTTCTCTTCGGCAACGAGTTCCTTGAGGGTCTTCTGAGCATAGACTCCCTGTGCGGACATTACTGCCAGCATGCAAACGAGTACTATGTAGAGGTAATGTTTAATGTTTAGAGTTTAGTGTTTAGTGTTTAGAGCATAGTGAGGGCTTTTCGAATGACACCTTCCACACTCAGGGTGGGTTCGGCTTTGAGAATCTTGTCCACGGCTTTACCGCTGGCTGCAGCTGCAAAACCCAGCATGGTCAGCGCACTCACTGCTTCGGCTTTGATGCCATTGTCGGCTTCGATATCCAACATAGGAATTTCCGTCGGATCACCTCCGAGGTCGAGTTTAATCACTTTGTCTTTGAGGTCCACGATGATCCGTTGGGCTGTTTTTGGTCCGAGTCCTTTCACTTTCGCCATAGCTTTGGCATTGCCGGTAGCGATGAGCATGCGCAGTTCTTCAGCTTGGAAGGCAGACATGATCATACGTGCCGTAGCTGCACCGACACCGCTGACGGTCATGAGCATCTCGAACAGTTGCCGTTCCTTACGCTCGTAGAAACCATATATCTCGTGCGTATCCTCACGGATGATCTCCGTGATGA
>CADBVL010000032.1 GCA_902798015.1 uncultured Bacteroidales bacterium | reverse complement strand
CGTAGTCGGTGACGGTGACCCGCGCGGTGTCGCTCACATGAATCACTTTGTACGAGAGCGGCGAGACGGAGATGGAGAGGTTCTTGACCGGTTTATAGTCGAGACCGATGGCGGCATTGAAACGCAGCGGTGAGAACGGAGCGGACTTGAGCTGCATCGAGTTGGACTTATAGGTCGGCAGCAGACGCGTCTCCAGTTCGACGGAGAACGAGGCAAACAGTTTGGGCACGACCTTGAGGTTCGCTTTCGAATAGACGCGGAACAGGTCATCGGTCGTGTTCAGATACCTGACATCCGGAAGAACAACGACTCGGCGATGTGGCTGCAAGCCATCCGGAAAGCAGACTGTTACTTGCTGCCGGAGTGCTTGGCGCAATACCGGCGCCGGACAGGTTCTATCACGCCCATCGGTGTATGGAAGAAGATAGGCTGGCACTATATCCTCTTCCGTCAGGGCGCACAGATGAATCCCATAGCCGCTGCCTTTTGGATGGGCATGAATATTATTGGAAACAGTTATAAGAAAATTCGATATGTCAAGCGAATTAAAACGATTTAATATCCCCTTCTCTCCTCCCGATATGACGGAGGCAGAAGTAAATGAAGTACGGGAAGCTATCTTGTCCGGTTGGATCACCACCGGTCCTCGCGCCAAGGAATTGGAACGTCAAATAGCTGATTATGTGGGCACCGAACGGGCTGTGTGTCTCAACTCTGCCACAGCTTGTCTCGAACTGGCTCTGCGTTTATTGGGAATAGGGCAAGGAGACGAAGTGATCGTACCTGCTTATACCTATACAGCATCCGCTTCGGTCGTTTACCACGTAGGGGCAAAAATCATATTTGTAGATGTGCAGAAGGACTGCCTTGAGATGGACTATGATGCCGTTGAAGCGGCTATCACACCGCGCACCAAGGCCATCATCCCTGTTGACTTAGCCGGCGTGCCTTGCGATTATGACCATTTATTCGCCATCGTTGAAAGGAAGAAAAGTCTTTTCAAACCTTCCACCGATCTGCAATGCGCTCTCGGCCGCATAGCAGTCTGTGCCGACGCTGCGCATGCCTTCGGCGCTTCGTGGCATGGTAAGATGGTTGGCTCAATCGCCGACTTCACCTCTTTCTCCTTCCACGCCGTGAAGAACTTCACGACCGCCGAAGGAGGTGCACTCTCCTGGCGCACCATCGAAGGCATCGACAACGAAGCGATATACAAACAATTACAACTCTTCTCGCTGCACGGGCAATCGAAAGATGCACTGGCCAAGACCCAACTCGGCGCGTGGGAGTACGACATCGTCGGACCGTGGTATAAATGTAACATGACGGATATCATGGCGGCGCTGGGGCTCGTACAGATGAAGCGCTACCCTGCCCTCTTGGCACGTCGCCGCGAGATCATCAAACGCTATGACGCCGCCTTCAAACCCCTTGGCGTAGAGGTGCTGAACCACTTCACCAACGACTATTGCTCGTCCGGTCACCTCTATCTCACGCGTATCCCCGGAGCGAGTCTCGAAGAGCGCCAGGCCATCATCGTCAAGATGGCAGAGCGCGGCATTGCAACGAACGTGCACTATAAACCTCTCCCGATGATGACTGCTTATAAGTCGTTGGGCTTTGACATCAAGGATTTCCCGAATGCTTACGCGCATTTCGTAAATGAAATTACCCTTCCGCTTCATACACGCTTGACAGACGAAGAAGTGGATTATGTCATTGATCAATACATGGATATCTTGCGGACTAAATGACACGGTTTTGCGACATAGTATTCAGTTTTATCGGGCTACTATTGCTAAGTCCGCTCTTTCTAATAGTTGCGCTGTGGATTGTAATAGACGATCCCGGGCCAGTATTCTACTGTCAGCAACGTGTAGGGCGCAACAACAAGGACTTTGGGTTACTCAAATTCCGCTCTATGCGGGTCGGGGCAGATAAGATGAGTCTTATTACCATCGGCGACCGCGACCCGCGCGTCACTCGCGCAGGCTATTACATCCGTAAGTTCAAACTCGACGAACTGCCGCAGTTATGGAATGTACTCATCGGCGACATGTCACTGGTGGGACCGCGACCGGAAGTGCGCAGATACGTGGACCTCTATACCGAAGAGCAATGCAAAGTGCTGTCTGTACGACCGGGTATCACTGATTACGCCTCCATCGAGTATATCGACGAGAATAAGTTATTGGCGCAAGCGGAGGACCCAGACAAGACCTATATAGAAGAGATCATTCCGGCAAAAATAGCGCTGAATATGCGTTATATCAACGACCGGACACTTGGACAATATTTCAAAATCATTTTTCTTACGATAGCTAAAATAATACGATAACATGGAACGAGAATTTATATTAATCAACATCATCGGTTTTGACAAACCGGGTGTAACATCGGCGGTGACGGAAGTGCTGGGTAAGTACGGGGCGTTTGTCCAGGATATCGGGCAGTCGAACTTGCATCACCAACTCAACCTCAGCATCCTCATCCGTGTCGAAGATCCGTCCAAAAGCGGAGACATGATCAAAGAGGTGCTGTTCTGCTGTTCACGTCTTGAGATGATTGTTCGCTTCACGCCGCTGAGCGAAGAGGAATATGCGGCGTGGGTAGGACGTCAGGAACAGGATCGTTATGTCGTAACGCTCTTAGCACGCGAGATCAATGCCCGTCATATTGCCCGCGTCACGGCATTGCTGTCATCCAGGCAACTGAACATTGATAATATTTTGCGTCTAAGCGAGCGACCGAGTATAGATCTGCCCATCGACAAACGGCATAGTTGCATTGAGTTCTCCCTGCGCGGCAATTTGCCGGATAGAGAAGCCCTCCAGCGTGAGTTGTTAGAGGTGTCCCGCGAAGAAGGCATCGATATCTCGTTCCAGCGCGATGACATGTTCCGCCGGAACAGGCGTCTTATCTGCGTGGATATGGACTCCACCTTCATCCAGACAGAAGTCATTGATGAACTGGCGATGCGCGCCGGAGTGGGTGACGAGGTCAAAGCCATCACCCTCTCGGCTATGCGTGGAGAGATTGATTTCAAGGAGAGTTTCCGCCGCCGCGTCGCGCTGCTCAAAGGGCTGGACGCATCGGTGCGTCAGGATATCATTGACAAACTCCCTATCACAGAAGGTGCGGATCGTCTTTTCAGCGTGCTCAAGAAATGCGGCTTCAAGATCGCCATTCTATCCGGCGGATTCATGTTCGTAGGCAAGTACCTCCAAGAGCGTTTCGGCGTGGACTACCTCTATGCGAACGAACTGGAGATAGAAGACGGCAAGTTCACCGGACGCTATGTAGGCGACATCGTAGATGCGCGCCGCAAAGCCGAGCTGCTCGAACTCATCGCCCAGGTAGAACACATCGACTTGGCACAAGTCATCGCAGTAGGTGACGGAGCCAATGACCTCAACATGCTTGGCAAGGCCGGTCTTGGTATCGCCTTCCACGCTAAACCCAAAGTAAAAGAGAGTGCACAACAGGCCATCTCTACTGTGGGCCTTGACGGCATTCTGTATTTCCTCGGATTCAAAGATTCATTCCTCAAAGAAACACACGAATAATATGGCATTTTTCGGATTATTTAACAGAGAGAAAAAAGAGACGCTCGACAAAGGTCTTGAAAAGAGCAAAGAATCGGTGCTCAGTAAAATCGGGCGTGCGATCGCCGGCAAGTCCACCATCGATGATGATGTGCTGGATAACCTGGAAGAAGCGCTCATCACCTCCGATGTAGGTGTTGAAACGACGTTGCGCATCATCGAGCGCGTACAGGAGCGTGTCAAACGCGACAAATATATCGGCACGGACGAACTGCGCCAACTGCTGGTGGACGAGATTGCCTCGCTGCTTCAGGAGAACAACGTGGAGGATGTACTCGATTTCTCAGCTCCCCTTCCCGCCAAACCTTACGTAGTGATGGTGGTGGGCGTTAACGGTGTAGGCAAGACAACCACGATAGGTAAGTTAGCATATCAGTACAAGCAGGCCGGCAAGAAAGTGTATCTCGGTGCCGCAGACACGTTCCGCGCCGCAGCCGTAGAGCAGTTATGCATCTGGGGCGAACGCGTAGGAGTACCTGTCATCAAGCAGCAACAGGGGTCTGACCCTGCGTCGGTGGCTTACGATACGCTGCAGTCCGCAAAGGCCAATGACGCGGACGTGGTACTCATTGACACCGCAGGGCGTTTGCATAACAAGATCAATCTCATGAACGAGCTCACGAAGATTAAGAATGTGATGCAAAAAGTAGTACCTGACGCACCGCACGATGTGATGTTAGTCCTGGACGGCTCTACCGGGCAAAACGCCTTCGAGCAGGCACGGCAGTTCACTGCAGCCACCCAAGTGACATCCCTCGCCATCACAAAACTGGACGGCACCGCCAAAGGCGGCGTGGTCATCGGCATCAGCGACCAATTCAAGATTCCCGTACGATACATCGGTTTGGGCGAGAAGATGACGGACTTGCAGGTCTTCAACCGCAAGGAATTCGTAGATTCGCTCTTGGGGACTATTCAATAACGACTAATCATTTAACCCTCAATAATTATGGAAACCTCTTTTATTACCCCGAAAGGGATTCAACTCCACCGAGTAGAATCCGACTTATTAGGCGAACTCGAAGTGCCTGTTGACGCGTACTATGGCATCCAAACCAAACGCGGCATTGACAACTACAAAGTGTCTAACCTCAAGATGTCCGATTTCCCGGAGTACATCATCGCTATGGGTTACATCAAACTCGCGGCAGTAGAAGCGAATCACGAGTTAGGCGTCATCAATGATGAGATATACGAAGCGATTGCACAAGCCTGCCGTGAAATCATCGATGGAAAGATGCATGACCAGTTTCCGACAGACATGGTACAAGGCGGTGCCGGTACGACAGTGAATATGAACGCCAATGAGGTGATTGCCAACCGTGCATTGGAGATCATGGGCCACCAGCGTGGCGAATACCAGTATTGCTCGCCGAACGATCATGTCAACTGCGCGCAGAGTACCAACGATGCCTACCCTTCCGCTTTCCGCTATGCCTTCATCCGCATGAACCGCGGGCTGGAGACTGAACTGAAAAATCTCATTGCTGCGCTGCGCAAGAAAGGCGATGAGTTCAACGACTCTATCAAGATGGGGCGTACCCAATTGCAGGACGCGGTGCCTATGACCAGCGGACAAGAATTTCATGCATTCGCCAATAATCTCGAAGAGGAGATTGCCAACCTCGAGCGTAACGTCCAGTTGCTTTATGAGATCAATATGGGGGGTACGGCTATCGGTACGGGTATTAATGCCGTCGCCGGCTATGCCGAATTGTGCATTAAGAAGATGTGCGAACTGACAGGCGAGCCATTCAAACTGGCGAGTGACCTTGTAGAGGCAACACCGGACACCGGTGCATACGTCAGCTACTCGGCCTCCCTCAAACGTCTGGCCGTCAAACTGAGTAAGATGTGCAATGACTTGCGTCTGATGGCTTCCGGACCACGTTGCGGGTTACATGAGATCAACCTTCCGCCTATGGCGCCGGGCAGTTCCATCATGCCGGGTAAGGTCAACCCCGTCATTCCGGAGGTAACAAACCAAGTATGTTTCAAGGTCATCGGCAATGACACAGCAGTCACTTTCGCGGCAGAAGCAGGACAACTCCAACTCAACGTCATGGAGCCGATCATCACCGAATGTATCTTCGAGTCCATTACCTGGTTACAGAATGTGATGAAGATCCTGCGCGAGAAATGTATTGACGGCATCACCATCAACCGCGAGCATAACCTCGAGACGGTAAAGCATTCTATCGGTATTGTCACGGCTCTTAACCCTGTCATCGGCTACAAAGCCTCGACAAAGATTGCCAAGGAGGCCCTTGAGACCGGAAAGAGCGTCTATAACCTTGTGCTCGAACATGGCCTTCTAAGCAAAGAGCAGTTGGACGAGTTGCTCGATCCCGCACATATGCTCGCTGCGCATTAACGGGCGCGTACATACGTGCGCATGCGCATAATTAAATAAGGTGACCGTTTGGCCACCTTATTTTTTTCTATCCATAGAATGGTTTATCTGCGCGTGCCGGCACTTCCGCCACCGGAACGTCCGCCACCGGAGAATCCACCACCACCGGAACGGCTTCCTCCACCACCGGAGTATCCTCCACTCGAACGGCTACCTCCACCGTAACTGCTACCACCGTAACTGCTACTGCGACTTGCGCCTGAATAAGAACTACCGGAACGGGTGCTCGAACTACCGGAGTATGTCCGTGCGCTGGAACTGCCGCTGGCGGTACGAGTACTAGTAGAGTATGTCGAACCTGCGGAGCGTGTGCTGCTTGCGGTACGGCTCGAGCTATACGAAGTCGTGCTTCCTGCACTGCGCGTAGTGGCCGTTCCGGATGAGGTACGGGCTGTCGCTGTTCCCGAAGTGCTACGACTACCGGTTGCTACGCTGCTTGTACTGCGGGAACCTGCGCCGCGGGTAGTTGCGCCGACACTACTGCCTGCAGTACGAGTAGTTGCCGAGCCTGTAGCGGTGCGCGTACCTGTACTACGTGCGGCTGCGGTGTTCGCACTGCCATAGGTGCGACTGCCGGCTGCAGAGCGGTCAAGCGACCCTGCTGTGCGAGTGGTGGCCGTTCCGGTTGCTGTGCGACCTCCGGACATTGTAGTCCCGCTTGTACGACGGATATCACTCGCATTGGTCATTCCTACGTTGCGTTGCGAGAACGAACGATCGGGATGGGCTACTGCATAATCTCTGCGTGATACATCGCGATGCAAGTCTGCGTAACCGTAGCGAACGGTGCGAGCGTGACGGAAAGAACAGCAGTGGTGGTGATGATGCCATGCATAGCAATGACGCCAGTACCAGTCATGCGCCCAGCAGTCATGCACGTACCACCATCCGGGCCAATAACCCCAGTACCAAGGGCTGCGCCATGCGAACCAAAGATCACTCCAGAACCAATCGTATATTACAGGACGGTAAACGAATACCGGCTCGATGATGTAGTTGGTTCCATATACGTACTCATCACCTACTATCTGTACGCTTACCTCGTTCTTCTCGTCTTTCTCAACGTAGATAGAGGCAACGTCTTGATAGATGTCTTTCGCGAGGATAGCCTGCAAAACGATCAGACGCTTGTTCCCCTCACCCGTCTCTATTACGCGTAAGTAGTCCACTTGACCGTCTCCATTCAGGTCGAGGTTGCAGAAAGCGCTGTCCGGATTGTTGAGCATCGTCTCGAACTCTTCCAGATTCTTAGACTCAGCAAAAAGTTTAGCTACAACCTTTAAGTCCAGTCCTTCAGAGATGTCCGAACTGTTAGCAGAAACAGTTACTGTTTGTTCCGCCCATGCCGCCATGCTCATGAGCATCAACGTCATCAAAAGGGTAGTTAATCGTTTCATAATCGTGTTGTTTTAAATTGTTCTCGGTATCCCGGTATATCGGCATATCGGTATCCCGATACCTTAGTCTCTCAAATATCGTGCCAAAGTCTTCACACCAATTTCAGATCATGGTGCATCTTCTCTTTTTTAGTACGCATATAGCGCTCATTCCAGCGATTCGGTGCAATCTCTATCGGTACATTCTCCACGATCTCAATGCCGTAGCTCTCCAGTCCGACACGCTTCACGGGGTTGTTGGTCATGAGGCGTAACTTGCATGCATTCATCTCGCGGAGTATTTGTGCACCTATGCCATAATCCCGTTCGTCGGGGCGGAATCCCAAGTGTACATTGGCTTCCACAGTGTCTTCGCCTTGTTCTTGCAGTTTATACGCGCGTATTTTGTTCATCAGTCCTATACCCCGGCCTTCCTGATTCATGTAAACGATCAGTCCCCGTCCTTCGGCTTCAATCATTTGCATTGCTTTCGCCAACTGCTCGCCGCACTCGCATCGTTTGGATCCAAATACATCGCCTGTCATACAACTGGAATGTACACGGCAGAGGATGGGTTCGTCTTTTGTCCATTCCCCTTTGCTCAGCACTACGTGCTCCAGTCCCGTGGTCAAGTCACGGAACGGTGTCAACATAAACTCGCCATTCTGCGTAGGCAGGAACACTGTCTCGCCGCGTTCGATAAGCCCCTCGTTGAGCGACTGGTCCGATGTCCCTTCACCTTTCACCTTTAACCTTTCACCTTTCTGGAGCCGATAGGCGATGAGATCCTTTATCGTAATGATCTTCAGGTCAAATTTTTTACGAAGGTCTCGGGTTTGCTTTGAGGATCGGCAAGCGCCAGGATGGTAGCAGCGCGGTCGGCTGCAGATACTCCGGTGGTGCAGCCCTCAAGTTTATCCACCGTCACGGTGAAAGGCGTACCAAGCATCGAGGTGTTATTGGTCACCTGATGCATCAAGTCTAACTGCGCACAGCGTGTCTCGGTGATGGGCCAGCAGAGCACACCGCGACCGTTCTGCAGCATGAAATTCACTTTCTCCGGCGTAATCTTCTCTGCCGCGATGATGAAATCACCTTCGTTCTCGCGATCCTCATCGTCCACGACAATTACAAATTTCCCTTGACGGAAATCTTCCAACGCCTCTTCTATCGTATTGATTCTCATAATTCTTTTAAACCTCTAACCTCTAACCCTCTAACCTTGGCGACAAACTGTTTCCATCCTCTCTCCCATGCTTCGGGATTGAACAACGGCGAGTCGGTTGCAGCCTTGTATGTCAGAAATATTCCTGTCGGCAGCAAGACGAACGAACTCAGCCACATGCCTGCCCAGCAGGGCCATAGTGCTTCGCGCGCCATCTTGTATCCGGTGTTGTCGATGATATAATAGATGATAAACATCACTACCGAAATCACGACCGGTGCACCCAGCCCACCCTTTCGGATGATGGCTCCCAATGGAGCACCGATGAAGAAGAAAATCAGGCAGGCGAACGCCAAAGTATATTTGCGGTACAACTCAATCTGATGTTTGCGTATGTACCGTTCGGCATCCTCCAATAGCAGTGCATTATATTCTATCTGATCACGGTATGTCTGCGCTTTCTCGCCGGCGATGGATAGTACCTGCCTTTGGTGGAACACATCAAGCGAGTTCCATAAATTCTCCAAATTGTATTTCTCTTTCTCTTCTTTCGTCACGTTTGCCGGCAGGTTCACTTGTCGCCTTGTCTCGCGCCCGAAATAACGATCCGAGAGCAACTGCGTGCTCTGTTCTCTACTCCGCCCTTCGGCCACCACCCGGACTGAATCAATGGAGTGTGTCAACTGCGCCACGTTTTTACTCACGTGCTGGTCCTCCAATATCGATTCATCGAAACGGTTAAAGTCCGTCGAGAAATCAATCAGCATGCGTTTGTGCGCAAAGGTCTCACGCCTGTATGGGATGCTTTTTGTAGTACGCGTCGCGCGTTGTTGCCGCTTGTTCAGATCCTCAAAAGACTCGCCGTTGATAAGGTCAAAGATCAAATAGTGTTTGTCCTCGCTGGCTTTCAGTCGCCCCGTATCCGCGACCATTACTTTGACATTTTCAAACCCGTTCGAGTAGTCGTATATCATGATGTTCAGTAGTTCACCCCTGGACGTCTTGTCGTGCACGTATATATGAAAACCGCTGATGTCATCGTAAAACTCTCCCACCGGGATTTGCAGTTCCGGACTCTTCTGACGCAAAGAGAAGATCAACGCCCATAGTTTCATCTGTGACTTGGGCAACACGTTGTTGCTAAAAAAAAACGCGCCCACACTAAGGAGAAGCACCGCTACCGTCAACGGACGCATAATCCGGAAGAGCGAAATACCCGCCGCCTTCATCGCCGTCAACTCCGATTTCTCCGCCAAGTTACCGAAGGAGATGATCGAACTGAGCAATATTGCCAAAGGCAGTGCCAAGGGCACTACTGCAGCCGTTGCATAAACAAAGAACTCCGAGAGGACTCCCAAGCCGATTCCTTTCCCTACAAGGTCATCGACATGGATCCACATGAACTGCATCAGCAGGATGAAGATGGCTATGAAGAACGTAGCAAAAAACAGCCCCAGAAAATTCCGCAGCAGATAAATGTCTATTTTCTTCACCCATCTCAATTCTCAAATAACTATCATTCCGTATCCTAAAAGGGCTTTATCCTTTCAAGTTTTCACTCACGAAGATCAAAGGCAACAAGTCAGCCGCAGACTCAAAGACCCATGTAGCGTCTTCTCCATACAACAGCACCTCCATCTTTCCCCCGTATCGATGTTCCGTCTCGATCATCACCTGGCGGCACGCACCGCATGGCGAACCGGGTTCTTTGGTAAAATGCCCACCCGTGAAGCATGCTATTCCCAGACGCGTCACCGGCTGATCCGGATATTGGGCACCGGCAGCAAACAGTGCCGTACGTTCCGCACATAACCCGCTCGGGTACGCCGCGTTCTCCTGATTACACCCCGGGATTAAGGTGCCGTTTGCCAGTTTCGCAGCTGCACCTACATGGAAACCGCTATACGGGCAGTAACTGTGCTTCGTCTGCTCTTTCGCCATCTCAAGCACCTCGCGCTGCTCATCCGTCAATTCGTCCCACTTGTAGGCACGCATCTTTGTTGTCAAATTGTATTCTTTCATACTATTGATTTGGTTATATTTTTCTTAGTGCACATCTTTGCGCTGCAAAGATACTGCTTTTTTTTGATATACGCAAATTATTTTGAATTATTGTGAGAATTACCACGTGCAGCGGGTATGATGAGCGAATTATTTGCACAATTGATTATTTTGTTGTACCTTTGTCGCAAAAAAAGACAAATCATCTATTTATGAACCGTGACAATGAGATTTTTGACGTCATCCGCCGTGAGCGGGAGCGTCAGACCAAAGGTATCGAACTGATCGCCAGTGAGAACTTCGTTTCCGACCAAGTGCTGGAGGCGATGGGTAGTGTGCTGACCAACAAGTATGCGGAGGGCTATCCGGGTCACCGTTACTACGGTGGTTGCGAAGTGGTAGATATAGCAGAGAACATCGCCCGCGACCGGTTGAAACAGCTCTATAACGCGGAGTACGTGAATGTACAGCCTCACAGCGGAGCCCAAGCGAATATGGCGGTTTTCATGGCATGCCTGAAAGCCGGCGACACGTTCATGGGGCTCAACCTCAGTCACGGAGGTCACCTCAGTCACGGTTCTGCCGTCAACTTCTCGGGCCTTATGTTCAACGCGATAGGCTACGACTTAGACGAAGAGACGGGACGCGTGAACTACGACGACCTGGAACTCAAAGCCCGCACGCATCGTCCGAAACTGATTATCGCGGGTGCATCGGCTTATAGCCGCGAGTGGGACTATGCCCGTATCCGCCGCGTAGCGGATGAGATCGGAGCCATCTTCATGGTGGACATGGCGCACCCTGCCGGACTCATCGCTGCGGGGCTGTTAGAAAACCCGCTGAAACATGCCCACATCGTCACCTCAACGACGCATAAGACCTTACGCGGTCCGCGCGGAGGTATCATCCTTATGGGCAAAGATTTCGACAACCCATGGGGCAAGACTACGCCCAAGGGAGAGATCAAGAAGATGAGTGCATTGCTCGACTCAGCTGTCTTCCCCGGCACGCAAGGCGGACCGCTCGAGCACGTGATTGCCGCCAAAGCGGTCGCTTTCGGCGAAGCACTCACCGAAGACTTCAAGATATATCAAAGGCAGGTAAAAAAGAATGCCGCCGTCATGGCGCAAGCGTTCATTGACAAGGGATACAAAGTCATCTCCGGCGGCACGGACAACCACTCCATGCTCATCGACTTGCGCACGAAATTCCCGGATCTCACGGGTAAGGTAGCCGAACAGGCACTCGTCAGCGCCGACATCACCACGAACAAGAACATGGTTCCGTTCGACAGCCGCAGTGCTTTCCAGACCTCCGGCCTGCGTTTCGGTACACCTGCCATCACCACGCGCGGCCTGAAGGAAGATCAGATGCCATGGATCGTCGATCTGATCGACCGCGTACTACTCGACCCGACCAGCGAAACCGTCATCACCTCCGTCCGCGAAGAAGTGAACCGCGAGATGACCAAACATCCGCTGTTCGCATGGTGAAAGGTGAAAGGTGAAAGAGTGAAAGGGCTCGCGCAAATATGCGCGAGAAGAGAAAGGCGAAAAAAAATCCTCCGCGAGTGGCGGAGGATTTATTTTAACTCTTACGTTCTTTTCTGAACTTGTTCGGCGTCAGGCCGGTATGTTTCTTCGTGTATTGGCAGAAGAAACTGGCGTTGGGGAACTCCAACTGTTTCGCCACTTCGTGAATAGGAATGGTCGTATCCCGCAGGAGGTGCTTCAACTCGGCAATCGTCACATCCGCTATCCATTCACTGGCAGACTTGCCGCTACGTTCCTTACAGATCTCCGAGAGGTATTTTGGGGTTATACCGATCTGCTCGGCGTACCACTGTACCTCGCGCTTATGCGGGTTCTCACGCAGCAGTTTGGTAAACGTATGGAAGGTGTAGTCGCCTGTATTGGAAGCGAGACGAGAAACATCCAACTCCTCGGTAGGAATGACCCTGTCCAGATAATTGAGTATCTCGAGCGTGGCACTGCGCGCCATCAACTTCAGGATCTGCCTGCGGTAGTCATTCAACGGCGAGGATACCTGCAACGTAAGCAGATGGAAAAAGACCTCGCAAAACTCCTTCGAATAGTCGCTTAGGTGGAAAAGCGGATTCGCCTTCAGATACTCCTGTTTCTGCCACCACAACGGCTCGACACGCATCAACTCAAACATCAAGTCTTCGAAGATCTTATTCGGAATGGCCAACTCAATAAATTCGAAATCGTCCGACATCTCGTATGGACCTAGTTCCGTAGCACGCGGGATACGTATCAGCAGGTCATCTTTGCCGACACGAAGCATCTTGTCGTGGAAAAAGACATCAATGTGACCTTTCTTGCAAAGCAGCATGGTAGAGGAAGACTCAGAGAGCGTTTCGCGACAATGTCGAAAACCATCCACCTCATTAGTCAAGAATAGATACTCGTTGTGTAGAATCATAGTATTTTGGGGTTAAAATTTGCAATTTCGGGACAAAAGTACATTTTTTTTTGCAATTCTCCAAATTTTTTTTCGTTTTTTTTGTTTTTTTAAAGAAAATTATGTAATTTTGCACGCAAATTTGAACAAAGTCATGAAAAAAACACTTTTTTATGCGTTCGCCGCATTAATCTGCTTATCTTGCGGAAAGAGCAACGACCGTCTACTCACCTCCGCCACCGGAAGTGTCTATGAATGTCTGGTAGTGACACCTTCTTCCGGTGAAGTGTCGCGCGCGGTCAGTCAGACAATGGGGGCCGACATGTATGGTCTGCCGCAGATGGAGCCGTGCTTCGTTGTCTCGAGTGTGACGTCTTCGCAGTTCGACGATTTCTTCAAGTCCACGCGCAACATTCTGCTCGTTGACATCAATGGGCATAAATACACCCAGGTGAAGGCGCAGAAGAGTCGTGACGTCTGGGCCAAGCCGCAGGCGATGATGCGCATCCAGGCTCCGAACGAGGAGGCGTTTTTAGCCTACTGGTCGGAGAACGGAGAGCAGATACGCGAGTGGTTCGTTCGCGAAGAACTGGCCCGTCAGATTCGTTTCTACCGCGCGAATACAAATAAGGAAGCGCGCGCGCACCTGAATAAGTGCGGGTACGACATCCTTCTGCCGGAGGACTTTATGCTCATCATGGATACGACCTTAGTGCTCAACGAGCAAGACATCCATGTGCTTTGGACCTGCAATAACAAAGGACCGATGCGCAAAGACGTGCTGGTTTACGACTACCCTTATACGGCTCAGGAACAGTTCACCGGAGAGTCCATCGTGGCCATGCGCAACGAGATAGAGGGCCGGTTGATCACCGCCCAGGTTCCGGGCAGTCATATGGGTACGGAGTACAGACATTTCCCGCCGGTGAGCCGTCAGGTAACAGCTTTACGCGACACCACGGGTGGATTCTATGCCATAGAGACTCGCGGTTTATGGAAGATGCTTGATGGTGAAGCGATGGGAGGACCATTCGTCAGTCTGACCCGTCTTGACCAGGTGAACGGACGCGTGGTGACCGCAGAGACGTTCCTCTTCGCCGCCGGACAGAAAAAACGCAATGCTTTGCGACAGGTAGAGGCTATTCTCTATACGCTCATTATGCCGAATGAGCGATAATGTTTAGAGTTTAGTGTTTAGAGGTTAGAGTTTGCCAGCGTCTTAGGCCATAGATGCAGTTGGCGCACCAGAAGATATACTGCGCGGCCATACAGTAATCGCCCGCCCGCAACCATAGCACGACACTGAGCGTGTCAATGGCCAGCCATAGAAACCAGTGTTCCCGATAAACAAGAATCATCAGTACCTGCGCCACCAGCGCGGGTACTGTTGTAAAGGCATCGAGGTACGGCTGGGTGTCATCCGTCCAAGCGGCCAGCCCCCATCCAGTCAAAGCAGAGAAGCAGAGCGTCGCACCGACAATAGACATCACGACCGCCGGCGTGAGTGCGCGAGGCACTACCCTTCTTTCATTGCCTCTCTCATTCTCTAACTCACTCACTCCCTCACTCCTCAATCGTTTTCTCCACACAAAGATCCCATACACCATCGTACAGAAATAGTAGGCATTGATGGCAATCGTGCCGTATAAATGCTGAGTCCAGCATAGATACGTAAACGTCAGTACCTGGCCGAAACCGAAAGCGTAGGTCCATATATTCCCTTGCGCCGCGAGGCACACGGAACAGACGCCTAAACAGCCGCTGATAAGGGATAAAGGAGTTAGGGAATCAGGGTTTAGGGAATTCGTGATGAAGTACGAGACCACTTGTACCAGCAGTCCGAAAGCGATGAAACAGACATCAAAGATTTTACCGCGCGTCATAGGTCCATGTCTCCTCAAAATCCCAATTGGACTTCGTTTGTATCTTCGTCTGGTTTGTATAGACTTTCTCCGGCTGACGTTTATCCTCCCAGCTACCTGTAGTCCACTGTCCGTCGCCGTTCGAGTCTTTGTACATACGTAGGAAATACGCATCCGGTTTGAGATACCGGAAGAGCGTGCCGTCAGGTTCAGCGGACTGCTCACGCAGCACTTTCTCTTTCACGTCCAGCACCTGGATACGCATACGCGGGTCGAACGGTTCGATCTTCACGCGGATGGTGGAATAGTCCTCCGGCGTCTTGACAGTCAGCGGATACGAGCCTGCTATATGGGTCACTCCGTACACATCCTCCAGCGCCGCGCTATCGAGACATAATTCATATTGTTTGCCCGGCTTCAAGGGTGCGATGAATAGCAGTTGCATTGGCATCGTGTCATGCGGAGCAATCGTGAACGGCACCGGATACACCGTTGTGTCTTTCTCCTTGCGTTCGCAGAGATGGATGGCCTGTTCGCGGATGAGTGCCAGCGGGGTAGCGGCTTCAAGACGCAATGTATCGTATATCTCGAATTTCTTCGACGCGTTGCTTTTCAGTCCCAGACGCCTGTTACGTCTCTGCCTTTCCTGTGCCTCCTGCGCTTTCGCGGACAGTCGCGGTGCGCGCCACCGGCCTAAGACGGTGTCGGTCGCCCACTCCAGATGATACAAACTGTCCGTGCGGCGGTAATGCACCTCGAAATACAAGGAGTCAGGACGGATAGAAGCACTGTCCAGCAACCAGATAGTGACGGTATCATGATGCGGTGAAAAATACATGTTGTAGCGCAGACTGTCCATCAGCGGACGGATGACCGGCAGGCTGTCCGGAGAGGAAGAGAAAGTAAGACGTATGCGATGCCGCTCATCACGCGTGGTGCGCTGCATGTACAGACGCTGCTGGCGGGGTTTGAACAGGTATAAGGTATCGCCGTGAACCAGACTGTCCGCGGCCGTCGTGTCAGGCGCCGTCACCGAAAGGGTCTGCTCCGCAAAGGCGATGGACTCTCCCGGCGTGAGGCGATAGTCACGACTCACATCATCGACGGCATACAACCGGTAAGTCCCCGCATGCATGTTGCCTATGCGGTAGTACCCCGATGAGTCCGTGCGCGCTATACGCAGGAAAGGCATGGTGGTAAAAGCCGTGTCCGAGAGGTTCTCATGGATACCCACGATGATGCCCTTCATCGGTTTGAGGTTCTCCGCGTCCAACACCACGCCCGTCGTCTCCAAGGTGTCTATCGTCGGACCGGTGGAGAAACCGAAACTGTATCCGTACAGGGGATTTTTCTCCGTATAGTCGCATATAGCGGCTCCGAAGTCGATGGTATAAGTAGTGCTGTCACGCAAACTGTCGGCGAACTGTATCAGCACGCGCTTGCCGCGGGCCTTGACATCCGGCGGACGTTGTTGCGGAGGAGACATCAGCAGATTCGCGCTGATGTTGTCCAACTGTACATATTCATTGAAAGTGATCTCGATGCGCTTGCCCGTGAAGTTCACGGCGCCGTTCTCCGGCACCGACTTGACAGCCATCGGCGGGATAGAGTCTTTGGGTCCCCCCTGCGGTCCTACCCCGCGGTTCGCACACCCCGCCAACACCAAGACCGTCAGGACTATGGACAGACTCTTGCGCATGCAGATTTAGCAACTCTCGAACTGACGAAGGAAGCGCACATCGTTCTCCGAGAACAGACGCAGGTCCTTCACACGGTATTTGAGGTTCGTGATACGTTCTACACCCATACCAAAGGCGAAACCGCTGTACTCCTTGCTGTCTATACCGCAAGCCTCGAGTACATTCGGGTCCACCATGCCGCAACCGAGGATCTCCACCCATCCCGTTCCTTTGCAGAACGAGCAGCCTGTGCCGCCGCAGATATTACAACTGATATCCATCTCGGCGCTGGGTTCGGTAAACGGGAAATACGAAGGACGAAGACGGATCTTCGTCTCGGGCCCGAACATCTCCTTGCTGAAATAAAGCAACGCTTCGCGCAGGTCCGCGAAACTGACGTTCTTGTCGATATAGAGTCCCTCCACCTGGTGGAAGAAGCAGTGCGCACGCGCAGAGATAGCCTCGTTGCGATAGACGCGTCCCGGACAGAGCACGCGGATCGGCGGTTTCTGACTGGTCATCACACGGGTCTGAACGGACGAGGTATGCGAGCGCAGCAACACGTCGGTTGGTTTCTGCACACCGATCTCTTTCTCGATGAAGAACGTGTCCTGCATGTCGCGTGCCGGGTGCTCCGGCGCGAAGTTCAGCATACCGTACACATGCTTGTCATCCTCTACCTCAGGACCTTGCGCGATGGTAAAACCGATACGGGAGAAGATATCCTCTATCTCCTCGCGCACCAACGACAGCGGGTGACGCGTGCCTAAAGCGATAGGATCCGGCGTACGGGTCAGGTCCAGACGATCCGTCTCTGCAGCCGCCTCCTCGAACTGTTCGCGCAACGCGTTGATACGACTCTCGGCCTCCTGACGAAGCTGGTTCAGCATCTGACCCAACTCGCGTTTCTGGTCATTGGGCACATTACGGAACTCATTGAACAGCGCCGTGATCTCGCCTTTCTTACTGAGGTACTTGATACGCAGCGCCTCCAACTCCTCGGCATTATTCGCCTTCAACTCTTCTACCTGCGCAAGCAAGGATTGTATATTTTCTTTCAAAGCCATAAAATCAATGATGATTGATGATTGCTAATGGATGATTTTTTTACAAAAATCGCTGCAAAGGTACTACAAAAAAATGACATACGCAAGCGTATGCCATTATTTCTTGATTTTTTTCGTTTTTTCAGAGGATGACCTGCTCGAAGGTGTTGACGCGCGCTTTGTCGTAAGGCCGGCCTATTTTGATGTAGTTCTCCGTGAATCCAAACATCAGTCCGTCCTTTTTCGCGGACTCCCATAGGACGGTTGCTTTCTGACCTTTATGTGCCGCATAGAACTCCTCGGTCTTGCGGGCGGAGATGGCGTGTAACTGCTTGCTGCGTCGCTCTCGTTCGCGTTGCGGCACGACCTCCAGGTCCATCTCCAGCATACGCGTGTTGGCGCGCTCCGAATAGGTGAAGACATGCAGTTGGCTCACCGGCAGCGACTCGATGAAATCCACGTACTCCTCCCAGCACTCCGCACTCTCCCCGCGTACGCCCACCATACAATCCACCCCGATGAAAGCATGAGGCATGACGGACTTGATATGCGCGACGCGCTCGGCAAAGAGTTCGCGGGTATAACGGCGACCCATGATCTTCAGCACCGTGTTACTGCCGCTCTGCAGCGGGATATGGAAATGCGGCGCGAAATGACGACTGTTCGCCACAAAATCAATGATCTCGTCGCTCAGCAAGTTCGGTTCGCAACTGGATATGCGGATGCGGAAATCTGAATGCTGACAGCTGACTTCTGACGGCCGTATGCCATCCAACGCCCGCAGCAGGTCGATAAAGGTCTCGCCGGTAGAACGGCCGAAATCCCCGATATTCACACCGGAGAGGATGATCTCCTTGGCTCCCCCTTCGACGGCTTCCCGTGCTTGCGCCACCAGGGACGCGATAGACGGGTTACGGCTCTTCCCACGCGCCAAGGGAATAGTGCAGTACGAGCAGAAATAGTTACATCCGTCCTGCACCTTGAGGAAGCACCGCGTGCGGTCATCTTTGCTGTAAGCGAAATGGAAGTCATCGACCTCCCGAATCGGACAGGTTAATATCTCCCCCTCCTTTTCTGAACGGTTCCTATGGGCTGTTTCCAACTTTTCCACGAACTCATCGAGGTGGAATTTCTCTTCCTGTCCGAGGACATAATCCACGCCGTCGATATGCGCGATCTCTTCGGGTTTGAGTTGGGCATAGCAGCCCGTGACGACCAGTATCGCATCGGGGTTCTGACGCCGGATACGATGAATCATCTGCCGGTCCTTATGATCCGCCATGTCGGTGACGGAGCAGGTGTTGATGATGCATATATCCGCCTGCTCGCCGTTCTTGGCACGCGTATGACCGCGCGCCACAAGCGTCTTGGCGAGAGAACTGCTCTCGGCAAAATTGAGTTTGCAACCTAATGTGGTAAATGCGAATAACATACTTCTGCCGCGTCGGTGTTCGGTAAACAGTCATGGAAATAAACGGGAGTGGACTCCAACAGTGCCGCGATGGTCTCGTAGAGTTGGTCCATCATCCGAGGAAGGATCTTCAGTCCGCTCACGGACGAGAGGATATACGGATATGCCTGCGTGGGACGCAAGAGGTGTATCTCGTTCTTGGGTGCTTGCGCCAACTGCACGAGGGCTTTCAGTTCCGCGTCAGCAGCTTTGTAACAGGGTGTCTTTCCGCTCCATGGCGAACCGTACACCCGCGCTGTGCCATCGTCCGACACGCGTACGACCGGGTTGTCATCGTTCAGCCGCTCCGCGTCAGGGAAAGCCTTCATCCATTGTTCCGCATGCGTACTCTTGCCCGTTCCGGACTTACCAAGGAACATATAACCTTTCCCTTCGCGGACGATGACCGAGGAATGGAAAAGCAAGGTACGCCTGCTGGCCGTCGCGAACGCATAGAGCAACATCAGCGTGTTGTCTATGGCGAAGCGCGTAGGCTCACCGTAGAACACGGCGTGCTGCATCGATGCATCGCATGTGAACGCCCCTACTATCTCTCGGTCCCTGCTCTGCGAGAAACGGAACAACCACCCTTCGCCGCGTTGGTACATCTCGATACGCGGCATGTCGTCGTCCGAGCGGTCGGTATAGAGCAGCGTACAGCCCTCCGGAGAAGGCAGCGCCCCCTCCTCCACGCGAAGCGTGAAAACCACCTGATCTTTGATATCTGATATCTGATCTCTGACCTCTGATCTCCGATCTCCAAACTCCGCATAGTTCGGACAGCACGCGAGGATGTCGTGTGCGGTCTCAACAGCGAAAACATGGTCGGCTACTCGGAAATAATACGTGCGCATACGCTGACCTTTCCGGGATTAATGATGCAGAGCGGACTTGAGTTGTGCAATATGCTGGCGCAGTACCGGATCGAACTCCAGCTGCTCGTTCACATACGAAACGGAATGTAGAATAGTAGCGTGCGTGCGGCGGCCCATACGGAAACCGATCTCCGTCAACGAACTGTCCGTCAGTTTCTTGCTCAGGTATGCGGCTACGTGACGCGCCTGCGCGATCTCCTTCGCGCGGTTCTGGGACACCAGTGCGCGCTGCGGGATATTGAAGTGCTTCGATACCTCTTCCAGCACATCCTCGATGGTTGTGCGGTGCGGTTGGACTGCCACAATATGGCTCACCACCTGCTCCGTCAACGCGAGGTCGATCTCTTTGTCCGTTAAGGTAGAGTGCGCCAGTAGGGACGCCAGGATACCCTCGAGGTCACGCACCGAGTCACGCACGTTGAGCGCGATGAAATCGACGATCTCATCCGACAGGGTGATACCGTCACGGCGCATCTTGGACAATAAGATATCCTTGCGCAACTGGTAGTCCGGACGGGCTATCTCCGCAGCCAGACCCCATTTGAAACGGGTCAGCAGACGCTCCTCTATATCCTTCAACTCGATAGGAGGTCTGTCGGAAGTGAGGATGAGCTGCTTGCGGCTCTGCTGGAGATAGTTGAAGATATGGAAGAACGTATCCTGTGTTCCCTTCAGTCCGGCGAAATACTGGATATCATCTACGATGAGCACATCCACCGACTGATAGAAATTGAGGAAGTCAGGAATACGGTTCTCCTTGCGCGCGTCTTGATATTGCAATTTGAACGTGTTCGCGCTCACATATAATACGCGCGCTTGCGCGTGTAACACCTGCACCTGATGGCCTATCGCGCAAGCGAGGTGGGTCTTGCCTACTCCGCTTCCTCCGTAGATGAAGAGCGGGTTGAAGGCGGTGTATCCCGGTTGCTTGGAGATAGCCAATCCTGCCGTGCGGGCTAACTTGTTCGGTTCGCCGGCTACGAACGAGTCAAAGGTATAAAGCTCGTTCAACGCAGGCAGATCGTTATTGCTCGCCGCCGGTTGCTGAATAGGACGTGCGCTCGCGGGGGCTCCGGAAGACGGCAAGGTCGTTCCTGCACCCGAGGTGGAGTCCACCAGCACGCGATATTCCAGGCGCGTGCCTTGCCCGAACACACGGATGATCGCGGCCGATAACAAAGGAATATAATTCTCTTCGATGTACTCCGCCACGAACTGCGATTTGACTTGTAACACCAAGGTCCCCTCCGCGTAATGCAGGGGTACAATAGGAGCGAACCAAGTCTGGTACGCACTCGATGTCAGGTTGTCAGCCAAAATGGTCTGACACTGAGCCCATTGTTGTTGAATTGTAGGTGTCATTTTCGTCAAAAGCGAGTGCAAAGGTACTACATTTTTTTGAATTGACCAAATTTTGCATTTTGTGCCTAAATCGCAAACACACCTAACTTATGCATTTATAAGCAGTTACACGTAACTATCTGATTTTCAATAAGTTAACTATAGTTATCAACATGTAACTTGTTGATTTATAATAAGTTCCGTATTTGCAAGAGAGTGATGTATTTTTCTATAAAAAAATGCGTAACGTCCGTATTTCTCGGGGCGCTACGCATAAGTGAATTTTTTTGTTATTTAGAAAATCTACAAATAAGAAAATGTCGTATTTATCGTCTGTGGAACATGTTATTTATCTTTTTTTCCGAAGATAGAGAAGTGTACATACCGTTTCGGATGAGCCTTCAGATCGGTGAGCAGACTGTCGGCGGAGATGACGGTTGCATCGATATGGTTATAGAGCGATTTGTTGTAGATGAGTTGTCCGATGGTTCCCTCTTGCGAGCGCACGTCCGTCACGAGTCCGTTGACGTTATCCACGGCGTTGTCCACCCGTGCGACAGTAGCTTTGAGGTCAGCCTGTTTGATATCAGCAATGACGGTATTGAGGTTGGCGACAGCGGTGTCCGCGTTGTTAACGATACGCGGTACCTGGTTATTCATCATCCTTTTGAGGTCGGAGGAGACGGAGGTCAGGTCACCGGATATACGGTCCACGTTCTCCAGCGAGCTCTTAATATGATCTCCCTCGACCTGCGTACGCAGCGCCGCCACCAGCGAGTCCACGTTCTGCACCGCCTCGTCCACGTGCGCCAGCAACTCGCCTTGCAGGCTCTCCACCAATCCAGGCACATAGCTCGTCGGAAGGAAAGAACCTTTGGCTATCACTAATTCACTCACTCCCTCATTCTCTAACTCATTATTATCCGGCAACTGCAGTTCGATAGCCATGCCGCCGAGCAAACCGTCGGAGACGAGCGCCATCGTCGTGCCTTCCGGCAACGATATATCCTTGCGGATGGAGATATCTATCGTGAACGCACTGTCACGCGTGAAGTCATAGTGCAGACGGTCCACCTGCCCCACCTTATGGCCGAGGATATACACTGCCGCCTGCTCCTCCAGGCCGTGCAGGTTTTGGAAGGTCCCGTGGTAACTGTTTGTGGGCGAGAAGATGTTCACGCCTTTGAGGAAGTTAAAACCAAAGAATAACAAGAACAGACACACTGCGGCGAGCACGCCGACTTTTATTTCTCTACTATATTTCATATCTTTAATTCACTAATTCACTAATTCACTCATTCACTCCGTCCACTTGGTAATCCAACAATCGGGAAAGAGGTTTTTGAGTTCTTTCTGTTTCTCCGCTACTTTGTTGCGGTCGGTATCGATGATGGCGTAGTACTTATACCAGTCGCCTACTTTTCTGCTCTCGCAGGCTATCCCTTTCAGTTTGGGGTCGGACGCTTCGAGTGGGGCGCGTGACGCGCATATCTGCAGTGCGTAATAGGTCTGGGGCTTCGCGGGGGCTTGAGGCTTTGCCTCGTTTACAGGCTGCTCCGCAGCGTTTATTTGTGGCTCTGCCACGTTTATAGGCGCCTCCGGCGCGTTTATCTGCGGCTTCTCCACTTTCTTTACCTCCTGGCGGTGGGTATAGGCTGCGAAGGCATTGACGAGCGCGGTGGCCATCATGTCCATCGTCGTATCGGCGTTGAGGAATTTCTCTTCCTCCGCATTGGAGATAAAACCCATCTCGAAGAGGATGGCGGGGCAGGCGGTCTTGAGCAGCACCCAGAACGAAGCCTGTTGCACGCCGCGGTCGGAACGGTTGAGATAACCCACAAAATGTTTCTGCACCTGGGACGCGAACAGCAGGGACTGGTCCATGAAGTTGTTCTGCATCAGCTCGAACATGATATACGAGTCGATGGAGTTGGGGTCAAAACCATGGTAGGTGGTCTTATAGTCCGCCTCGAGTTTCATCACGGCGTTCTCGCGCATGGCGACGTCGAGGTTCTTCTCCGCTTTCTCGGTACCGAGGATGAAGGTCTCCACGCCTTTGGAGTTCTTGTTCTCCGAGGCGTTGGTATGGATAGAGATGAACAGGTCGGCGTTGTTCTTGTTGGCTATGTCGGCACGTGTCTGCAGGGGGATGAAGACATCCGTCGAGCGGGTA
>CADBVL010000031.1:9023-25578 GCA_902798015.1 uncultured Bacteroidales bacterium | reverse complement strand
ATTCTTCTGTGTCGCTACTTGTTTAACCGAATATTCCACATGCTTGAACCACGGACGGCAAGCGTAGTAGATAGCGATACTCAGGATGAGCGAAGCGCACGCAACCATGAAAGCGAAGTGATAACTGTCATTCACGCTGTAACCTAAGCTCTCTTGTGCCCATGCCATGATTTTCACAGCAGCGGTCGGAGCGAACATAGCACCGATATTAATCGCCATGTAGAATAACGAGAAGGCAGCGTCACGACGGTCGGCATACTGCGGATCGTCATACAGATTTCCTACCATCACTTGCAGGTTGCCCTTGAACAGACCTGTTCCGAACGAAATGAGCAATAACGCAAATAGCATCACACCCATCGCAAAACCGTTACCGCCTAACGGCAACGCCAGACAGACATAACCAAGGAACATCACAAAGATACCTATCGTTACGCACTTGCCGTAACCGATCTTGTCTGCTATCCAACCGCCGATGAGCGGCAAGAAATATACGAATGCCAGAAAACCGGCGTAAATACGGCTCGCGGCATCTGCCGACAATCCGAAATTAGCGCGCAAGAATAGCGCAAACACGGCTAACATCGTGTAGTAGCCGAAACGCTCGCCTGTGTTGGCCAGCGCCAACGCGAACAATCCTTTTGGTTGATTTTTAAACATAAACTATAATTTTGAGTAATTCTTAATTTTCAATTTTCAATTCTCAAATATCTCCGTCCATCCGTGTCTGTCTTCCGCCCGTCCGAACTGAATATCCCTCAGCGCGTGATACAATTCTGTCAGCACCGGACCGGGTTTGGCGCCGAAACGATATACTTTGTTGCGTTCCGGGTCCAGCACTTGGTCTATCGGAGAAATGACGCAAGCCGTTCCGCACGCTGCGGCTTCACTCATCTCCGCTAACTCCTCCAGACGAATATGCCGTCTCGTCACTTTCATCCCTTTCTCCCGCGCCAGCGTCATCAGGCTGTCATTCGTGATACTCGGCAATATAGCACTACTCCTCGGCGTCAAGTATTCGTACTCTCCGCAAGGCTGGCTTTTCTCCCGCGCCAGCGTCATAAGGCTGTCATTTGTGATACTCGGCAATATAGCGCTACTCCTTGGTGTCAGGTATTCGTACCCTCCTGCAACACGCCGGATTCCGATGAAATTCGCTGCCGAGCACTCGTCAATATACCGGTGGTACTTGGAGTCCAAGAACAAACAGTCGTACCCTTGCGCATGTGCCGCTTCCGTCGCGCGGAACGAAGAAGCATAGTTACCGCCCACTTTGAATGTACCCGTTCCGTACGGAGCCGCTCTGTCCACATGCCGGTTCACGATAAAAGACGTGCAGTGGAACTTACCCGGATAGTACGGCCCGATTGGCGAAGGGATGACGATGAACTCGAAGTCACGTCCCGGTCCTACCCCCAGACGGGGCGTAGTACCAATCAGTAATGGCCGGAAATAGAGCGTTGCACCTGTTCCGTAAGGTGGTACAAAATCCATATTCTTCTCCAGCGCCAAACGGATAGCCTTGCCGAACAACTCTTCCGGCACAGGCGCCATGTACAAGCCTTCAGCACTACGTGCCATTCGTTTCGCATTCTCGCGCCAGCGGAAGATACGAATCTTTCCGTCCACACCGCGAAAAGCCTTCAACCCCTCAAATGCCTCTTGCCCGTATTGCAGACAAGTGGCTGACACATGCAGGTGCAGATACTTGTCCTTCGTAGCGTACGGCTCTTCCCATACACCATTGTGATATGCCGACCGAACGATATAATCCGGTTCGGTATAATGAAATCCCAATGTACTCCAATCAATCTCTTTCATCTCAAATGGTCGGTTGTCTCCGGCCCAAATTCAAATAAATCATCCAATATACTCTTCCCGTCTCCGAAAAAACGGTTCAACTCTTCGCCTCTCCAATCTGCCGTACACCGGTAGGCAAACTTTTCTCCCTCTCTTGGGGAGAGGGTCGGGGAGAAGTTTTTCAGTAACATCATAATGGTCTCATGTATCTCATTGTTCAAGTCCCATAGAAAGCGTGTCTCTTTCTCGTAGAACGGCTTGAAAAACTCCGCATAGTAGTCAAAGAACGGCGTGTGCTTGTAGGTCGAGACCAGCGCAATCCAGTGTTGGTGTTGCCAGTGGCTCTGATAACTTATCTCAATGTCCCGCGTCAACTGTTTGTGTTCCACTTTCTTTACCGGCACAGAGAGCATAATAGGTCTGTGTTCTGTCAGCATAGCGGTCTGTGCTCTGTCAGCGCAGCGGTCTCCAATCAGCATCCGATTGCGACAGGTCTGTTTCTCAAAACTCTCCAAACCTTCTATCTCCACTTCTTCGGGATGTACCAGATAATTCCGATACCACTCCTTCGGCGCTAAATATGCGACAGGTAATATCATCTTCCTGTTGCTTTGTTCCCAAGTCTGTTCCAACGAATCTTATGGTTGTCTTTGTCCAGCGAGAGCCAGATGAATACCGGTCGTCCGACGATGTGATCTTCGGGCACAAAACCCCAGAAACGGCTGTCGGCACTGTTATGACGGTTGTCGCCCATCATCCAGTAGTAATCCATCGTGAACTCGTATTCCTCGCCGATCGTCATAGGCTGGAACTCATAAGCCTCGGCGATGCGCTTGTATAGCCAGTAGTTATCTTCCGTGATCAAGATCCTATCTCCTTTTCGCGGAATATAAACCGGTCCGTAGTTGTCGCGTGTCCATTCGTTATGACCGAGCGGATAGACCGCACCGCCTTGCTCTTGGGGCTCGATCATGATGGCCGATACATGCGGGTTCTGGGTCAATGCTGCCTTCATGGCCTGCGTCAAGGGGAAATGCCAGGTGGTGGCATCCACTTGCACGCGATCCGCGAGGCTGATGCCGAGTTTGTCCAAGTATTTGGCGCTGAACAGATGTCCGTCCGTCTGCACGAAGTAGTTGAATTGCAGTCCTTCGCGTTCGGGCTCGCGCTCGCCATTCACATAGATCACGTTGTCGATGATCTGCAACGAGTCACCCGGCGTGCCGACACATCGCTTTACGTAGTTCTCCCTCCGGTCCACAGGCCGAACGATGATGTCGCCGAACACATCTTTGCGACTCTTAATCAGTGCCTCACCGTAGTAATAACGCAGTGTGTAATAATCGGGGTTCTGCATTTTCGAGCACACCGTGTCGCCGGCAGGGAAGTTAAAGACCACGATATCGCCTTTCTGCGGACTGGTCCAACCTGCCAAGCGCTTGTAGTCCCAATGCGGTTTGTCCAGATAACTCTTTCCGCCGCCTAACCAATTCGGGAAAGTGTGCTGCACCAAAGGCATCGACAGCGGCGTCTGCGGTACACGGGCGCCGTAAGCCATCTTGCTCACGTACAGAAAATCGCCCACACGCAAGGTCTTCTCCAAACTCGAACTCGGAATCTGGTAGTTCTGGAAGATATACAAATTGATGAAATACACGGCTACCAACGCAAACACAATCGCATCTATCCAACTGCACAAAGTGTACAACGCAGGTTTCGTATCTTTGTATTTGCGCCACCAGCCGTAATTGATGTACTTCGTGGTGAAGGCATCTATGATCAGCGGAAGAAGGAACAGCCATAACAGACTCAACCAGTCGCCCCATGCTACCCAAAAGATGAACACGACATACAGCGTGCTCCATATTCCTGCGCGGATCCATCCGCCGCGCGATACGTTGTTAATTCTATCTTGAAAACTTTTCATACAATATTTTCTGCGGCTAAGACTGCGCCTAATGCAAACCCTCTGCGGCCCTTGGCGATGTGCGTGATAATAATCGTGTCTTCTTCGCTGTCCCACATCACCTCATGCGTGCCGGGCACTTCACCTTCGCGGATCGATTCGATAGGCACCTCTTGGCCGATCTGCTCCGCCAGCGTCTTCGCCGTTCCTGAAGGCTTGTCCAACTTGTGAATATGATGTGTCTCGGTAATACTCGGCGTGTACTGCGGTTGGTTCTCCATCTTCTCCGCCAAAAACTTATTCACATCAAAGAATATGTTCACACCCACGGAGAAATTACTGCTCCAGACGAGCATCACCTTGCCCTCTTTGTTGCGAACAATCCATTTGTTCCCTTCCTCCCTTCCTTTTAGGGAAGGGTCGGGGTTAGGCTTGTTTATTCCTGTCGTCCCGCACACCACGGGCACGCCCTTTGCCCACGCGCGTAAAATATTATCCTTGGCCGTCAAAGGCGTAGTGAACTCTATCGCCACGTCGGCACGTCTGAATGCCTCACTCTCAAATCCCTCTTCCGGAGAATAAATCTCCTTCCCTTCAGGGAGGGTAGGGGTAGGCTCTATCCGGCACACAATCTCGTGACCACGCTCCAGGGCAACTTCTTCAATCATGTGCCCCATCTTCCCGTATCCAATCAGTGCTATTTTCATAACATCGCAGAAAATCGGCCACAAAATTACAAAAAATAAATGACATATGCAAGCATATGCCATTCTTTTCTCTAAAATCACCCAATTCCGTCAATTTTTCCACATGTCTTTTTGACTCGGCTGACCCCGCCCGCTTCGGGATCAATGCGGGTGTAGCAGGCTGTTTACCTGCGGTGCTGTTCCCGTTTGGGCTGTTAGGGGGTAGCCGCCTCCTTTCCAGCAGGTTTCCACCTTATCCCAAAGGGTGCTCAATGGGTGCTGAAAGGGTGATCAAAGGCTGCTCAGCCCAAGATCACCCTAATCACACTCTAAGGTCAATACCCTTTACGGCTTAATCTCCTCGCCGTGCTTTATTTCCGTTCGAATCATTCCGCATCGCTTTCCGATAATTTTTGGCGGTTGCGGGCACATTGTTCGGCTAATGGATAATACTCGGTGCCTTCAAAAAGACGAAGCATCATCTCATCGTAGTCAAAAGAACTTGGGTCTGATTTTTCGGGTGCATTAGTTTGTTTGTTGGATGATTTCGTTGACCAACTATAGATTACTTCGCCTTGCTTGTTGATGTACATGTTTTGATTGTTCGTATAGTCATAAATCAAGCATAGGCCGTTATGAAACATCTCATTAGGCTGTTTTGCTACATCATCCAAAGCCAAAACTACATTACCTTTCAAGTCAATCAATCTATAACTCTCATTTACGTTGTTCACCCAAGCTACTCCTTCATAAAACGGATAAGCATAATCATATTGAGCCGGAATTATCCATGTTCCGTTTTTATCTATGTAACCAGATTTACCACCAAAATCTGCTTTTACCGGCAGAAGACCTCCGTCTCCATAGAAACCAAAATCATCCTTATATTTCGCAATAAAAGGTTCAGTAATAATATTTCCTTCCGTATCCATTAGTCCATAGAGAGGATATATACCTTCTGTCTCCAGTCGATAGACCAGTCTGTTACAACCAACTGATTGCAGGAAACTATAAAGGGTATCTATTACGAATTCACCTTTTGTGTTAAATGCTCCGTAATTTCTATGTATAGTAGCATCCTTCCACCATGTGGAATACACAGCAATACCATCACAGAAATCAGCACAGTTATAATAACGGTTACTATCATTTTTATGGGGAAAAATAATTTCCCCTTTTTTATTATAGTATCCGTAGTTCGATAAGGCCAATCCGTCTTTCGTCATCGGGTTCAATCTAGTGTAGTATCTGTAGGAAGAATCGGTCGGAAAAAGGATGTTAAAATTATCATCAATCATAGCAACCGGAACAGCATCAGCACCAAAAGCTGTCAGCATAACTTTGTACAACCGGCAACATCCATAGTAGAAATAACTGTCACATTCTTCCCCCTCAGAAAAAGTATGAAGTATATTTCCCTGCTGGTCAATAAAGGCATACCGGAAATTATCAAACCGAACTTTAGCCTTTCCGCACGAAAACCCATATGCACGATCGAATTGTGCCGGGATGACCATTTTGCCTTTTTCGTTGATATAACCATACAAACCTGTGCTATCCTTGGCTGGCCAAAGGTGAATCATATCGGTTTCGGGTGTTTGACCCAACTGATTTTCACAGGCGATAAAGGCAAGTGCCAACGTGAACAAAATAAAAAATTTCTTCATTGTTTATGTAATTAAATGGTTAAACAAAATGCACTACTATTGTTATTTACTGTGCGGGCTCTGGTAAGCCTTGTCATAGATAGCAATAGTAGCACACGAATGCACTTGCAATTGCCAATTCCATGACTTTTGAAATTTACCAGATTTGCACAGTCGAATTGGTCTTGTTATTATTTCCGATATATAGCGCACACCTGCGCTTGTTCTTGCTGTTTACGTCGGCAAGCAACGTCCTTGCTTTTTTACGCTTCAAGGCCAGCGGTTTGATTTTGCGCTGCAAAATTACAAAAAATAATCCATATATGCAAGCATATTTGTAAAAAGGAGCGCTTTCACACTCCTTTTTCTTCTTTTCCGTCAATTTTTCCACATGGTCTTGACGCTATGTCACACTTTATCTACCAGCATCTCGCATCGTTTACAGTCAAAACGCAATGCCAGTTTCTGACCATTACGAAGACGCAAATAGCGAGGTTCCTTGTCTTTCGGATAAGGATTCGTCTTGCGGCAGTGCCCGAGTTCAAACAACAGGCAGTATTTGCAAGTCATCAAACTATTTGCCATTGGGTCATTTACCATGTACCACTTGTCGCCTCCATTCGTTCAACACGCTGATAGGTATAAACCAAGGTTTGCTCTCCACGCGCACGTCGCGCGCTATATAAGGAGTGTCGCCTAATTTAGCCAACTGCGTGCGAATAGTAGCGAGTGCCTTTTCCGTATCGCGGGCGGGCTCGAAAGATAGTCCTTTTCCAACTATCCCCGTGAGGGGGGTGAGCCTGCTGTCTACAGGTGTATAGCTCAGTTCAAAGCCGTCGCTAGTTTCTTTTAAAACGATATTCACCGGAATCTTCCGCTCGCAATGCAGGGATTTGATAAACTCCGTATCGAGGTTTCGGTATATCGGTATATCGGTATATCGGGATCCCGAGAGCGCCTTATTCACTTTTACCAAACTGCCGTCCACGCCGTTCACATTGCATCCTTCGCTGCCTATTGTCAATCCGTCGCCGTTATGAAGAACAATGCCCGGTTCCAGACGCACACGCAGAGTGTTCCCGCGCACTTCGAGCACTTCGCCGATATACTCGCCCGTGGACTTGGGAGTGTCCCAATTGGCCATAGGACGCGTGCGACCGTGCAGAAAATAATCCGTCGCGCCGCGATGGAAGGTCTTGGACGGGTCAGGCGTAAAAGAGTGAATGAGGGAATGAGTGAATGAGTGAATGAGTGAATCAATTTTCTCCCTGTAATATGCCGTCACGTTCGTCACATAGTCCGCGTCTTTCAGTCGCCCTTCGATCTTAAAAGTCGTCACGCCGGCATCTATCAGTTCCGCCAAATAGGCACTTCTGTCCAAGTCCTGCAAGGAGAGCAAATGCCGCTGGTGGATGGGTTCGCCTTGGTCGTCCGGCACTTCGTTTCCTTCGGCATCGAGCAAGTCGTACGCCATGCGGCAGAACTGCGCACATGCACCTCTGTTGGCAGAACGGCCGGCCAGCACTTCGGATATATAACAACGTCCCGAGTAACTCACGCAGAGCGCACCATGCACAAAAGCTTCCAACTCGATATCCGGAACGGCAGCATGAATGGCGCGTATCTCTTCGATACTCAGTTCACGCGCTAAGACAACTCGTTTGAAACCCATGTCCCGCAGTCGGGCCACTTGTTCCGGAGTGCGGTTGTCGCATTGAGTGGAAGCGTGAAGACGGATAGGTGGCAGGTCGAAATCCAAAAGATGCAGGTCCTGAATGATGAGTGCGTCCACGCCGATGCGGTACAGTTCTCCGATCATCTTCACCGCCTGCGGATATTCATCCTCGTGCAGCAGGGTGTTCACCGTCACGAGCACTTGTACTCCGTAGGTGTGGGCATAACGTACTACTTCCGCGAGGTCCTCTATGCTGTTTCCTGCTTTCTCGCGCGCACCGAAAGCGGGCGCACCGATATAGATAGCGTCCGCGCCCGCCTGTATGGCAGCGAACGCAACGTTTTTATCTCTTGCAGGACTTAGTAACGAAAGCATAACTCTTTCACTCTTTCATTCTTTCACTCTTTCACTCTTTCACGCCGCGCAGCGCCTCTGAAAGGCGGTACATCACAATGCCGGCCGTCACCGACACGTTCATCGAGTGTTTGGTTCCGTATTGCGGGATTTCTATACATCCGTCACAGATATCTATCACTTCCTGTTGAACCCCGAACACCTCGTGCCCCAAAATCACAGCGATTTTGGGACAATTGATGATTGATGATTCTTCCGATCTGCTGTCGCCGTATGGATGATTGATGATTTGTTCGGCTACTTCCTCCAGTGTCGAAGCGTCGTGTGCCTGTTCGACGGCATAGACGATATATCCGTCAGCCTGCAGTGCTCGCACTGCCTCCAGCGTGTCCTTAAAATAGCGCCATTCTACCGTCTCTTCTGCGCCGAGAGCTGTCTTATGCAGCTCCTGGTTCGGCGGGCAACAACAGATGCCGCAGAGATCGACACGCTCGATGCGCATAGCATCGGCAGTGCGAAAGACAGCCCCTACGTTGTGCTGGCTGCGCACGTTGTCAAGAACCACCACCAACGGCAGTTTGTCGGCGGCGCGGTAGTCGGCTACGCTCAGACGCCCCATCTCTTGTGTCGTACGTTTTCTCATAAAGCAAAAGGCAGTTGGGCGCGAAGGACATGTGCGTCTTCGTCTATATCCACAATAAAATCTTCGTGCAAGGGAATCATTCGGTCATCTTCCAGAATAGCCAGAGTATTGATGGTGGACTCATCGACTTGGGCGATCTTACCCACTTCCACGCTCTCGCCATTCGCCCCTTCATCCATAATGGTATAACCCACGAGGTCCTGCCAGGTGAGCGTTCCGTCACCTTCGTCTTGCACATCGCTCCGTAATACGAATCCCTCTTCGCCCACCAGTTCGGTGATCTGTTCTGCGCGGAAAGGTACAAAGAGTCCGTCGCGTTTGACGAACACGAAAGGCGGTAAGTCTTTGTACCGCGTGCGGCGGATAAGACCGATAGAGAGAAGATCTTTTTCTGTAATCATTGGCGCACTTGGATAATATCTCCGTTGGGTGAGACGTAAGTGTTCAATCGACGCATGGCTTCTTTACTGATACCTTTGCGCGGAAAACCATACCCGGATGCTACCTCATATTCTTCACCGCAATTCGGGCAGACAGCGTATATCCCGTCCATCTCGCAGGGACTCTTACTGCCTTTCGCAGCGCATAGCGGACAGGCCAAATCGAAGGCAACATATCCCACCATACTGACATAGAGCACAACCCCACCGTAACCCCATGCATCCATGGCCGTCGCAGGCAGTTTCCATACGCCGTTCTCTTTGTAGCCGTCGCGGTCAAGGGTGATATATGCATTGACGTTTTGCGGCGTGAAGTCGATGAACACAGTCTTGGTGTTCACCTCAAAACGTACCGGGTACACAGGGACGCTGCTATTGGTGGGACCATCACAACCGCAGAGCAGTAGGGCGATCATACACCCCACACCATACACTATAAACCTGTTTAATTGCCCGAGACGCCGCATAGATGCAACTCGAAAATGAGTGTAGAGTAGGGTGGTATGAAGAGCGTTCCGCCTTCCGTTCCGTTTCCTTCGGCATCACCGTAGGAGCCGGATTTGTATTTCTCGGAGTCGTAGCCCAGGTAAGCAGGGATATAGAGTTCGATGTCGCCGTTGTTATGAATCTGCCGGCAACCCTCGACAAAACCGGGTATCATCTGCGGCAGGTACAGCTTCGCCTGATTAGCCGTCTCTATCACGCAACCGTTGATGAGCTTTAAGGTGTAATCGCATACTACGGTGCTGGTGCTGTTCGGTACAGCATCTTTGGGCGTAGGGTCTTCAATCACCTTGTACTGCAAACCACTCTCCGTAGTTCTCACTCCGGGTTGGGACTTGTTGGCTTGTAACCATAACTCGTTCTGCGTCTTCCAGTCCATCCAGTTGTGCTGTTTACAACCTGCGAGGGAGAAGAGGATTATGACGAGGAAAATAAACGGGTGTCGAGCCGCTCGACTTATTTTGCGATCCATAATTCGGGATTTAAAATGTTTCTGTCTTTGTATATCTGGAAATAGAGTTCTGTCTTCTGGTCTTGTTCCGGGTCCGTGAAGATCGTACCGATAACTTGCTTGGTCTCCAACTTGTCCCCTTGTCTGACATTCAGCTTGCTGAGATTTGAATAGACAGTACGGTAGTTACCGTGCTGTACGATGACGGCATAGGTGCCGCCTACCATGAAACAACTCGTCACTTCACCTTTATATACTGCGCGGGCTTTCATACCGGCTGTCGTCTGGATGTAGATACCTTTGTTGTCCATCGTGACCTGCGAATAGACAGGGTGTTGCTGTTTGCCATAATGACCGCTGATCATGCCTCGCTCCACGGGCCATGGCAGACGACCCTTGTTGGCCTCAAAACCGCCGGCTATCAGTTGTTGCTCTTTGGTCAGTGAAGTCTTCGATGCTTTCTCCGTCTGCTTGCGGATCATGTCGTCAATCTTCTTGTTCAGTTCCGCCACTTTCTTCTGTTTCTGTTTCAACTGCTTGGTCAGATCTTTCTCTTTGGACTTCAACTGATTAAGCATCGTCTGCTGTTTGCGTTCATCGCGTTTGAGGTTTTCCTGTTCGCGCTTGCGAGAGGAGAGGGCATTCTGTTTGTCGTCCCTATTGGCTTGCAACAGATCATTCTGTACGTCAATCTCCGCCTGCGTGTATTCGATACGCGCCACTTGTTCTTGACGGTAATGTGCAAACTCCTGCAAGTATCGTGCGCGGCGGGCTAACTGCTGAAAACTGTCACTGCTCATGAGAAAGAGCAGAGGGGATTGTTGAAGACGTGCGTAATGGGTCTGCCGAACCATCTGCGCATAATCTTTTTTGTATCTTTCCAATACGCGTTGTAGCGAGTCACGGGTGTTACCCAATGCCTTCATCTCGCGGTCAAGGGCAGTGATCTCGTTGTCCAGCGTACGGATGAGCTTCTTTTGGTTCTTGATGTTCTGCTGGGTGAGTTGCAACTTGTTCAGGGTCGCCGTCTCGTCTTTCTTCGTTTGTTTGAGCATCTTGTTTGTCTGCTCAATCTCTTGTTGCAGTTTCTTCTGTTTCTTCTGCAGATCCTTCACACTGTCAGCCGCGTAAACCGAAAACTGCATACAGAAAACCATCAGGACCACCAGCCCTACCACTCTTCTTAATATGTTTCTTTCAACTTTCAACTTTAAACTTTCAAAGTATCTTTGATACATCCACTTGTGTATATTTGTTCAGCCGGATATTGTTCACTCGCACGGGAACATCGAGTTGCCGGGCAGGGTATTCAATCACCAGTTCAATCATCTCTTCGCCGAATGAGTACACGAGTCGCGCTCTCTCGCTGCCTGTAGGTAAGTCGGCGGTGCAGATCTGCTGGAGTTCGTCCCAGTTGAGGGGAGGTGTCAGTCGTCGGTTGATGTCCGCGTAGGTCGCTTTGGCGTAGCGGCCGTGGAGCTTGTCGATAGCGGTGACTTCGATAGGTGTCGCTTCGACGCGTAGTATCTCCATGCCTAAAAGAGGCATCACGCTGATGACGAGCATCGAGTCGTGTACCGTCTGCATCGTCACGTTTGCTGACAGACGTTCTTCGTTGGTCGTCACAGTTGCCCGTGCGCCTTGTATGAGGCACGTGTGCCATGCCGGCACGCTGACAACCGGCTGCTGATTGCCGATAGCTCCTTTTTTTGTGCCGCAAGCCATGAGCAGCAAGGCGGCACACACCAATACTATGTATTTATTTAATCGCATTCAGGTGCTTTTTTACTTCTTTTGCAGTTTCCTCGTTTTGGGCATGCAAGAGGGCACGATTCAGGTAGAACTTCGCCAACTCGTCTTGACCTTTGAGGTGCAAAATCCATCCGTACGTGTCGAGATAGATAGCATTGTTCGGGTCCTCGCGAATGGTCATTTCACTCATCCGTTCCGCTTTCTGCAAGTCGCCTTTATGGGTGGCGAGGTGATAAGCATAGTTATTTAGAACACTTATGTTACCGGGTTGAATGGATAATATCTTGTCATAGATGGCGTATATCTCTGCGGGCTTGGCTTTCAGACGATCCAGTGTCTCTGCGCGGAAGAGAAGGAACTGAAGGTCTGTGGGATCGAGTTCGAGGTATCTGTCCACTACTGCCAATGCCTTTTTAGGTTTGTTAATCGTCGCATAGATGCCATAACGTGTCGCCGCACTATAGGCAGTAAATCCTTTCACACCGTCAATACGGTCCTGTATCTTGAGGGCTTTCTTCCATTCGCGAAGTCCGATATAGACGCGTTGTAGTTGCTCCATGAGTTCGGCGTTCTCAGGATTCTCTTTGAGCGCCCGCTCCATGACATACATGGCTTGGATGACATCCTCTTCCGTCTTGTGTTCCAAGAGCGCGGACGTATAGCGGTACCATGAGTCGCGCGGGTTGGCCTCGAAAGCTCTTTGGAGGGCATCCATCGCTCGATCCTCTTGTCCCATCATATGATAGAGTACGCCGAGATATTCGAGCGTCTTCCCGTCATTGGGTTTGATGGCATCGCAGAACTCCAATAGCACCAACGCTTGTGGGAGATCATTGTGGTCCAATGCCTCTCTCGCCGCGTACCAGTAGTACGAGAACTGCTGCTCCTGCTCCGTCGTCAAAGCGTACATGCCTAACCCCGTCCCTTCCGTAAAAGGAAGGGCGAAAAGTATCAGCAATATAACAAAATATCTCTTCATGCAAACTCCCTCCTTATAGGGAGGGTCGGGGTAGGCCCATTATTTCCTTCCGCTATGTCCGAATCCTCCGGCTCCGCGTTCGGTGTCGCTCAGTTCCGTCACTTCCACTACCTCCGGCGTCTCATGTCTTGCAATGACCATCTGACAGATACGTTCTCCGGGTTCGATGGTCTGCGGTTCGCCACTCAGGTTAATCAGTATTACGCCCACTTCTCCGCGGTAGTCAGCATCTATAGTACCCGGGGTGTTGAGAACGGTCAGTCCGCGTTTGAGCGCCAATCCGCTGCGCGGACGTATCTGTGCCTCAAAACCCGCAGGAAGTTCAATAAACAGTCCCGTGGGAATCAACTTGCGTTCCATCGGCGCTAACGTAACAGGCTCATCGATGTTACAACGTATATCCATGCCTGCCGCCTGCGCACTCTCGTACTTCGGCAGTGCATTCTTGCTCTTATTGATAATTTTTAATTCCATATGACTTTTTTATTCCTTCCCTTCACGGGTGAAGAGCTCTGCTCGATCGGACTGCCGGTGGCCGTCCGTAGAACATTGCTGGGGGTAGATTTCTTTTAGAATCGTTTTTCTGCAAGGACGCGCAAACCGTCTGCAACGATCTTGATATGTATATCTTTGTCCATCTCCACCGGGTCGCCGTCGATATGGAACGGCCCCGCTACTTCGCGTTCGAGAGTCACTTCCTGCGCACGGATAGTATCCATGAAATGGCTGTCGTCAATACTTCCCGCAAATAAACGCAAAGCCAGGCTGGCACTGCCGAGGATGGCGTGACTTGACATGAGCATGATGTCCATCTTGCCGTCCTGAATACTGGCCTTTGGCGCAATAAGCGCTTCGTAACCCCACTGGTTGGCATTGGCGAAGGTGATGAGGAACGCGCGATGCGTCACGTCGATGCCGTCTCCTACGAGATGATAAGTCTGCGGCTGGTACGCGAAAGCCTCCTTGAGCACATTCTGCAGGTAAGTCATAAATCCGCGTTTGTTGCTGCCGGCGAAGTTATCCGCTACCAACGCATCAAAACCCGTGCCACAGGTACTGACGAACAGTTTGCCGTTAGCCAAACCGTAGTCCACGGAGATAGGTTCGCTGTGATTGATGACCTCGAGCGCTTTCTGCGGACGGACAGGGATATTCAAGTGGCGCGCAAAACCATTTCCGCTGCCCATAGGGATGATGCCGAGAGCGGTCTTCGAGTCGCGCAATCCGCACGCTACTTCGTTCACCGTCCCATCACCGCCTACTGCTACCACGGCGTCAAAGCCCATTCGGGCATACTGACGGGCTAACTCCGTGGCATGACCGGCGTACTCCGTAAAGGTGATATTAGGCAGCCATTGGCTCTCGTCCAGGACCTGCATGATCACTTTCGGCAACTTGCGTTTCTCTTTCTGCGTCTCCTTCGAACCGGATACAGGATTGATGATAAATGCTATATTGTTCATATACTATCTGTCCCCGTCGTGAGAAAAAACCGCTACAGGGAAAAGAAAAAATTAAATTTCGCGCAAAGGTACAACTTTTTTTTGAATTATGCAAACGTGCGCGCGTTTTTTTTCTTTTTTGTTTGCGTATGTTATTTTTTTGTTGTACCTTTGCAGCCGGAAAAGGGAATGTCCCAAATTCATAACAATCAAAAACATCATCTCTATGAAAAAAATGATCTCTTTGGCTATCGTAGCCTGCTTGGCTATCATGGCAATTGGTTTTAGTTCCTGTGAGCCTCGCCATGCCGATCCGGAAAAATATCCGATCGCAGGGCACACGTATGCTTACATAGGTGACGAATTGAACGTTAATTTCTCATTCTCTTATGACTTTACCGCTACAATGACGCGGATACGTCCAAGTTGGCTTCAGATCCCGCTCACATGGGACATGAACGGCAACGATGTTACGTTGAAACTCGCAGTCGCCGTGCAGTTTGTTGAGCCGATAGGAGTCAAGCCGGCAGGAACTATTTTTTACGTGGGAACATATGATCCCAAAACTTCGTCAATGACCCTCACTTCTCCTCTCACTCCAGGCGATACTCCGCTGGTTCTGTCTTACGAGGAATAAATCATGAGACCGGTCTATGTTTTGCTGCTTGCCGTCGCAATGACGGCATGCAGTAAAGCCGCGCAGGAACCGCAGGTTTCTGCCGGTCATTTAGACACGTACGCTAACTTCCCTTCGCGGTTTGTCCCGGCTCGTACCGTCCGTGTGTGGACTCCTTCCGGCTACACCCCGGAGAAGCGCTACGACGTGCTTTATATGCACGACGGACAGATGTTATTCGATGCCACGACCTCCTGGAATAAACAGGAGTGGGGCATTGACGAGGCGATGGACTCGCTGCAGGCCCTCGGGCGAATTCGTCCGACAATCGTTGTGGGTATAGACAATACGTCCGAGCGTATCGGGGAGTTCAGTCCCGATGATATCATCGAGTACTTACCTGCCGGCACACCCGTCTATGCCGACTGGAAACCGCAGGGAAATGACTACCTGCGGTTCCTCGTTACCGAACTGAAACCCTTCATTGACAGTATGTATGCGGTCTACCCGGAGCGTTCCCATACATGGGTGATGGGTAGTAGTTGTGGCGGACTAATCTCATCCTACGCTCTGTGCAAGTATCCGGAGATCTTCGGCGGGGCAGCCTGTCTCTCGACGCACTGCACCCTCGCTTACCCGCGTCCCGATGAACCCTCTGAAGCAGTCATGGCAGCTTATCGAACCTACCTCAAAGAACATCTTCCCGCGCCGAATACAGCAAAGCTGTACATGGATCAGGGAGATCAGACGCTCGATGCGTTTTACGGGGAGGCGCAGAAGGCCATCAACGACATGCTCCGTGGCGAAGGATGGGACTCCGCGCATTTCGAATACCGTTTCTTCCCAGGACATAGACATTGTGAGGATGATTGGCAGGCACGACTGCCTCTTCCGTTGATGTTTTTGCTCCAATAAGCATAAAGAAAACACGAAAAGACTGCCAAAATGGCAGGCGCTCAGTATTATACTCTTCGGAGTAATTCGCCCCCTGCTCAACGACTCTCGCGCCCCCAACCCGCTCGAGACGCCTCCGAGAGAGTATATACTTCGCTAAGAAAAATGACCAATTATTTGCGTATATGAAAAATTTGTAGTACTTTTGCACGATTTTTGTACGTGTTCAATTGCAAATACGAAAACGAGATATGAATTTTATTGAGATTATTACCAAATTATTCGGTAACAAAGCGCAGAAAGACATGCGTGCCATTCAGCCGATAGTGGAACAGATCAAAGCTGAATACGAGCGCATTGATGCGTTGACCAATGATGAACTGCGTGCGCATTCCCAAGCGCTCATGGAGAAGTTGCAAGAAGCAGTAAAGGGACGCAAAGAACGCATTGCCGAGTTGAAGGCTTCCATCGAAGGAACACCTATCGAGAAACGCGAAAAGATATACAACGAGGTAGATAAACTCGAGAAAGAGATCAGGGAAGAGTACGAGCGCGTGCTGAATGAGATTTTGCCGGAAGCTTATGCAATCGTCAAATCCACCGCACGTCGTTTCGCGCAGAACGAGACCGTGGTAGTGACGGCTACCCAGTTAGACCGAGACCTGGCGGCTGACAGCCGTTTTGACTTCGTGGAGATAGACGGCGACAAAGCGATCTACAAGAACCATTGGATGGCTGGCGGCAACGAGATCACATGGGATATGATC